>CAZWRW010000018.1:0-6809 GCA_964636465.1 uncultured Ruminococcus sp.
CATCGAATTGGCGTTATTAACTTTTACATAAAAAATTTTATAAGGAGTGTATAATTATGGATTGTCTATTCTGTAAGATTATAAACGGTGAAATCCCAAGCGACAAGGTTTATGAAGATGATAAGGTTCTAGTGTTTAAAGATATCAACCCTATAGCACCTATACACTGGTTGATTATACCTAAGACACACCTAACTAGTGTAAGTGATATCACTGCTGAAAACTCTAGCATAGTTGGATATATCTTTGAAGTAGCTTCAAAACTAGCTAAGGAAAACAACATCGAAAGTTATAGAGTTATCACCAACTGTGGAGATGATGCAGGTCAAACTGTAAAGCACCTACATTTTCACTTCCTAGCTGGTACTAAGATGGGTTGGTCTATCAAGTAGTAGTTAGATGGTTAGGAAAGCCTTATACATTACATTGCCGTATGCGTTAGGTTTTCTGTGTAGTTCTGTAACGTATGGTGAAATCTCATTGGTGTGGGTAGTGATATCCGCACTGGTGGGAGCTTTAATATTAAAGTTAGCGTTCAAATTTGAGTTTAAGCAATCGGTGTTGTGTGGGACTTCGTTCTTGATAGGTTTCATGTGGTATGCGAACTACATCGTGAGTACAGTCGAACGTGTAGAAAGTTTCAGTAATCAGTATGTGAGCTTTTCAGGTAGGGTAGTCGAAACTAACGACTATTCAGGCGATATGTCATCCTACATAGTGGACGGTATCATCAATGGGACGGTTAAGACTAAGTTATACCTCTACGTAAGCACTCTAGACGGTTGCGACTATGGCGATACGCTCACATTTGAATGTACCCCCATAGAGGTGACTAATAGTTATCTGTTCAACTCTGAGGATTACTACGAATCTAAAGGAGTGTATCTAGAAACTTATGAAATCTCTAACGTGGATATCATTCAAAACTTTGACTTAAAGTCTAGAGTGGTTAGGGCGTTAAACTCCTATCGTGAAAGTATCATGAGTGTTTTTAAACGTGGAATGTCTAAACAAGGCGCATCCTTGCTGAGTGCCATGCTGTTCGGTGACAAGTCGGATATGTCCAAGGTTGACAAGGACGTTCTAACACGTAGTGGAATAAGTCATCTAGTAGCGGTTTCGGGTTTTCATTTGGCGATATTCGCCTCTATGTTGGAACTTTTACTAAGGCGTTTGGATATGCCTAAAGTTTTAAACTTCGTGTTGTATGTGACTTTTGCATCCATGTTTGTGGCGTTGGTAGGGTTTCCGATATCCGCAGTGAGAACTTTAATTATGCTCACACTCTCGAAGAGTGCAACGTTGTTCTTTAGGCGTTCGGACGTTTTAAACACTCTAAGTTTGACCGCTCTAGTGATGTTGTCCATCGAACCTTACTTGATATGTAACACATCGTTTATGTTGTCGGTGTGTGGCGTGTTCGGAATAGGTGTGTTTTCAAGATACATCCTCAAGGGGACTAAGTTTCACAGATTCACCAATGGAGTGTTGGCTACAGTATTTACTACATTGTGTACGTTTCCGGTGGCTATGTGCTACTTTGATGAAGTTAGTATCATGTCGCCTGTGAGTAACGTGGTATGTCTACCTCTCTGTGAAGTTTCATTGTATAGTGGTTTCGTGATATTCTTAACGGGTGGAAAACTCTACTGGTTGAACAAGATACTATTAACCATATCGGATATATCTTGCCGTGCGATGTTAGCTATATGTAGTATGGTGGCTAAGGTTTCATTGAGTAACGTGCCTACTGGATATAGTATCATAAAGTATGTTACCGTCGCCGTTGTGATACTCTCCATCATATGCTATGGAATATTTAAAGATAGAAAGATACTTTTAAAGATGGTCTTCTTAGGAGTGGTAACTGTATCTATGGTTACGTCTGCGGTTAGGCTATACGAAAGTGATAAGGTAAAAGTTTCAATGTTGGGTAAGTCGGGAACGTCCGCATATGAAGTTATGGTGATATCCTATAAAAACTCCGTGGATGTGATAGACTTCTCTAAGAACTACCGCACCGCTAAGTATGTACAGAAGTATTGCAAAAGTATGGGATACTCTAAAATTCGTTCGGTGAGCTTTTTAAAACGAAGTTATCAAACCATGGCTATGTATGACAGCCTTTTGAAAAATATCACTGTGGATAGCGTAAACGTTCCAATGGGTACGTACTTCCGTGAGGAGCAACAGTTATTGAGTAACTCTCCAAACTACGTGAATATCGATAGCGACAGCGTGTACGTATACAACTACGGAAATTTTAACATAACCGTCCATTCGGATGGCTCTTTTGAGACTACCTTGGGTGGAACTACTCAAACGTTCAGTACGGAACGGCTTAACGTAACCTTTGAATTTAATCTAAATGGAATTTTTTGTACGAGGGATTTGGGATTATGAAAAATCTAGTGAAAAGTTTAAAATTGAATAGTTTCAAACGCCTTTACTACTTCTACGGTAAGGATGTCGTATCCGTGGAGAGGTTAGTGGAAGTTGCTAAGGAGAATATCGTGCCTAGTGGCGACGACTTCAACGTGTACAAGTTTGACGGCAAAGATTTAAACTTGGACGAGTTTACAGACGTTGTGGAATCTTGTCCCATGTTTGCAGACTATAAGTGTATCTTAGTTAAAGACTTCAACTGCGAGGATTACCCAGCGGAATACCTTAAAGGGTTCATGTCTACGTTGGAAAACGCCCCAAAAAGTTCTATCATAATATTTTACATCATCGGGTGTGACATTAGAACTGCTAAAAATACTCTCACAGCTAAGAACAAAAAGCTTGTGGATTACGTTTCAAAACAAGGTCAAGCTTTCGAGGCAGTACAGAAAAACCTCTCACAGACTACGAGAGACATTCAAGAATACTGTAATCAGAACGCTTGTAACATCAGTTATGAGAATGCACAGTTGATTGCGAATAAGTGTCTGTGTAACTCTCTAACCTTAAAGAATGAATTACCTAAGTTAATCAGTTATGCCAACGGCAGAGAAATCACCACAGAGATGGTTGAGGACTTAATCTCTAACTACTATGATGTCAATGCCTTTGCATTTGCTAAGGCTGTAGTCTCCATGGATGGTCAACAGGCATACAAGCTTTTAAACGAACTCTACACCCTCCGTGCTGAACCGATAGCTGTACTTTCGGCGGTGGCGTCTTCGTTTTTAGACCTCTATCGTGTTAAGACCGCTCTAAACACTGGACGGAGTGAACATCATATCTGTAGTGATTTCAACTATAGGGGCAGGGAGTTCGTAGTTAGAAACTACGTTCGAGATGCACGTAACATCAAGATTGAACACGTTAGAGAGTGTATAAACATCCTAAAGGAAACTAATTTGAATATAGTTTCAACCTCTGTGGATGGTAAGATTTCGTTGGAAAAGGCTGTCGCTAAGATGATTGACATAGGTCACAAGTATCGTTAGGGGAGGATTTTTCAAGTTGATTAAGGTTAAACAAGCCATCATAGTTGAGGGTAAGTACGATAAGATTAAACTTTCCTCAATCGTTGATGGCATAATAATTCAAACGGACGGATACGGTATTTTCAAAGATAGAGAAAAGTTAGACCTTATCCGTTTTTATGCTAATACGGTCGGAATTATCATACTGACCGACAGCGACAGTGCCGGTTTCAAGATTAGAAACTACATAAAAGGTGCAGTTGATGACACTTCTAAGATAGTCAACGTGTACACCCCCGACGTCTTCGGAAAAGAGAGACGTAAGCTCAAACCCTCCGCTGAGGGCAAGTTGGGCGTTGAGGGTCTAGACGTGGACGTAATCTTGGAGGCGTTCAAAAAGGCTAACGTCGATAGCCTTACGATTGGAGAATCCACTCAAAAGATTACCCATTTCGATTTGTACGAACTTGGGTTGACTGGAAATCCTAACAGTAAAAAACTTCGTGCTGAGTTGCTGAAGTATTTAAAACTTCCTGAACGCTTAACTACCAATGGACTTTTAGAAGTCTTAAACACGCTCTATACTCGTGAAACTTTGGAAAACGTTCTGGATGGTTTGGATATCGAATTTACATCAAATTAACACCAATTCGATAATACAATTTGCGTTCCATCATGCGACAGCATGGAATTTTATCGAATTTGCATTAAATTAAAAAGAAAGGGGTCTTCATTAAGGTATGGTTTTTTCAAGTCTTACCATGATTTACGTGTTCTTGCCCATAGTCCTGTTGATATACTTTGTATCATCTAGGAGAATGAAAAACGTAGTACTTTTGGTATCAGGATTGATATTCTACGCATGGGGCGAACCTAAAAACATTTGGATTATGGTAGTATCGTCTTTTGTGGACTACATGGCGGGTCTAGTGATTACCATGTACGATGACAAGCCAAAAGTCCGAAAAGGTGCGTTGATAGTCTCAATGTGTGTGGATTTAGGCTTCTTACTGTTCTTCAAGTACAGCGGATTTTTTATCACTAACTTGAACGGCTTACTACACACCAACATTCCAGTTTTGGAACTCACTCTCCCGATAGGTATATCTTTTTATACGTTCCAAAGTATGTCGTACACCATAGACCTTTACTGGCGTAGGATTAAAGTACAACGTAACTTCTTGGACTTTTTAACGTATGTTTCACTGTTTCCACAGTTAGTGGCTGGACCTATAGTTAGATATCAAGATGTACAGGACGAAATCCACGAAAGGAAAGTGAACATAAACTTGGTAGGCGAGGGTGTTACCATATTCATTAGAGGACTGTCTAAAAAGGTACTACTAGCCAACAACATAGGTTCACTTTGGACGGAAATAAAAGCTTTAGACTACACGGAAATCTCTATGCTAACCGCATGGCTAGGAATATTATCGTTTACGTTCCAAATATACTATGACTTTTCAGGCTATTCGGATATGGCAGTAGGTCTCGGTAAGATGTTGGGATTCCACTTCCCACAGAACTTTAATCACCCTTATATTTCAAAGAGTGTCTCTGAATTTTGGAGAAGGTGGCATATTACCATGAACGTCTGGTTTAGAGAGTACGTGTATATTCCATTGGGTGGAAATCGTTGCAGTACCGCTAAATGGATTAGGAACGTTTTCATAGTATGGGCGGTCACAGGCTTTTGGCACGGTGCTGACTGGAACTTTATCCTTTGGGGATTGTTCTACGGTGTGTTGCTACTCTTTGAAAAGTTCTACTTCAAAAAGGTTTTGGATAAGCTCCCTAACTTGGTATGTATGCTGTACAACTTCTTGATGGTAGTCATCGGATGGGTACTCTTCGATACTGACAGCATACCTCAAGCTGGATTGTATCTAAAGGCTATGTTCGGCGGTAACTTAATCTTCACTGATAGCTATTCTAAGTACCAACTATCTTGTTACTTCTTGATGTTCCTACTATGTATAGTGTTCAGCACCGATATTAGAGAACGTCTTGTTAAGAGGTTCACCACAAGTGAAAAATCCGCTAAGGTGTATTACACGGTTCTACCGATAGTTCAATGTGTGGCTATGATAGTCTGCACAGCTTACCTCGTGGATGCCTCTTACAATCCATTCCTCTACTTTAGATTCTAGGAGGTGTCAGCTTTGAACAGAAAACGTCAACTTAAAGTCAGTGCCTTGATGTTTATAGTCATCATAGTGTTGTTGCCGTTGATTACGGCGTTCTCTAAAAAAGAAGAAATATCCGAGATGGAAAACAGGACGTTAGCTAAGTTCCCAAAGTTTTCAATCTCCAGCGTGATGGATAAATCTTTTATGGACGGTTTTGAAGACTACCTTTCCGACCATTTCATAGGTCGTCTAAACTGGATAGAACTCAAAGCAGATTTGGAACTCGCTATGGGCAAACAAGAGATTAACGGAATCTACGTCACTGACGATATGCTAATAGAAAAACTCGAAACTCCTAACTACGATGAGCTTGACAAATCCATAGATGCTGTAAACAATCTCGCAGAGAGGTTCACAAATCCTGAATACTTCGTGATGGTTGCACCGACTTCAGCGGGTATCTATACAGATAAACTTTCCGAAAACGCTCCACAGGTGAATCAAAAAGATTTGATAGACTACATCTATGATAGGCTTTCCGAAAACGTCACCTCTATAGATATCTATAACACGCTTTACGCCGTCAAGGATGAGTACATCTACTATCGTAATGACCACCACTGGACATCATTAGGTGCATACTACGCTTACAATACTGCTATACAGAAGTTAGGCTTTACGCCAATATCTTATGACAAGTACAATATCGAACACGTTAGTGATAGTTTCAAAGGTACGTTCTATTCTAAGGCACTGTACGACAAGGTCAAGGCAGATACCATAGACATCTACACGTTGGATGGTTCTTCGGGTATACAGTCCATGGTCGTGGATACAGGTTCAGAAGAGAAGACTTTTGATACTCTCTATGATAGGTCTTACCTAAGCACCAAAGACAAGTATGCTATGTTTCTTTCAGAGAACAATCCAAAGGTCACTATCAAGACCAACGTTCAAAACGATAAGAAACTTCTAATTATCAAGGATAGCTACGCTAACTGTTTTGTGCCTTTCCTCACTGAACACTACAACGAAATCACACTGTTAGATTTAAGGTACGTAGGTGTCACAACTGAAAACATCGTGGATATTAACGACTATACACAAGTACTATTCTTATACAATGCTTCGACCATTGCACAGGATGAAAACCTCAAAAAGATGGAGTACATCTTCGTAAATGAAGAGGAATCCACAACTCAGGAAGACAATCAAACAGAATAAAATATTTTCGGAACGACGTTTAAATCGTTCCGATTTTTTT
>CAZWRW010000018.1:6909-8919 GCA_964636465.1 uncultured Ruminococcus sp.
TATGCATAAAAAAATGGAACGCCTTTTGAGCGTTCCGTGTATGATTGATTTTAATACTTGTTAGCCTCTTTGCTGTTCACCTGAACCGTTTGAGTAGTACCATCATACTTTTCTATAATCCAGTTGGTGATGTCGCCTTGCTTTTGGGTGTACAACTGACTACCCATACCGCCAACATCCGCACCAAGATAGAAACGTATTGCTGAGAACTGACACTCCTTAACACATGAAGTACAGCCCCAACAGTCCTTTGGATACTTGATGTATGCTTTGTGGTCGTCATCAAACTTGATTAGGTTACCAGGACAAACTTCTTTACACTTGCCACAGCTACGACATAGTTCCTTATCGATTTGTATGCTCATAAATTTCACCAGCCTTTACTAAGTCACGGAAGATGATTTCTACCTTGCCATCTACCAATTTTGAGTTTACGTATTTGAGCCAACTGTCGCTCTTGTTAGGGTAGTCTAAGTTTTCAGCGAAACTGTGCCAACGGGTCTCCTTACGAGCCTTTAGATGTTCTATCAAGACTAGGCACACGGTTAGACGCTCTTTCAACTCATAGATGTACATCAACTCTTGCATATCCTTAGCGGATAGGTTCTCCGCTAACTTAACGATTTGATGAATCTTTTCACTAGCTAGAGTGAGTTGTTTTTCGTTGAACTGGTAGTGTGTACTGATACCTCCAGCATAGTTATCCATAACCTTTTGCATAGCCTCTTCGAGCTGTTCTACTGTGAACTGTGCCTTTTGATTACTTAGATACTTTTCAGCCTCTTGAAGTTTGTCTTGTACATCCTCATCGGAAATTTCAACGTTAGATTTGCCTTCAACGTACTTTAGTGAGGATTCAGCACAGAACTTGCCTTCTGCTAATGCTCCGGTTACGTACTTTTGAGGACATCCACCAGCAACGTCACCACCGGCAAAAAGTCCATGGATAGTGGTCTCACGATGGGTATCTACCCAATAACCACTGGCAGTGTGTCCGCCTACGATATATGGTTCAGTACCCTCAATCTCGACATTCTGTTCACTAGGATTCTTACCGCTTTCAATCCACTTTAGGGTTTGACTAGGTGCCATGTTCAAATAAGCCTTTAAGAGTTCGTCATCCTGTTTGGATGTGATACCCTCAGTCTTTAAGTAGCAAGGGCCTCTACCGTCGATGTTCTCCTTGACCGTTCCGTATACTCTCTCGGAAGTGGTGATGCCATACTTAGTTTCGTATACGTCACCCTTGGAGTTTATCTGCTTAGCACCCACGCCTTGTGCGATAGTTCCAGTTGGAGCGATGGTATCTTTACATCTTAATGCGATAAATCTCATTTCAAAAGTGGTCATCTCTGCACCGCTACGGATACCCATTGCAAAACCTGCACCTGTGTTAAAAGGTGAATACCACATCTTATGACGTGAGAATCCAGTGTTGTTAGGTCTGTAGAGTCCTGATGCTCCGCCAGTCGCACAGATTACAGCCTTAGCAGATATCACATAGAACTTGTCATCATCCACACCGAAACCTACAGCACCTTGTATGGTGTTGTCTTTAACTATGTAATCAGTGATGTTCACATGGTTGATAACTGTAACGTTCTCCTGTTGCTTAACGGCTTCCGCTAGGATAGGCTTGATGTTTTCACCATTAATCTTGATGTTTCTAGTACCTCTAGTTACATACTTACCGTTTTCATCCTTGAGGATTACTAAACCTAAACTTTCAAGCTTTGCAGTGACCTCGTTAAGAGTTTCCGACATGGTTAAGAGTAGGTCTTCTCTTACGATGTTGTCGGCATCTTTTTTGGCGTAATCCACATAGAATTGTGGGGTTTTGCCCTCGGTGATGTAGGCGTTTAGTGCGTTTACTCCAGCGGATAGACATCCACTACGCTTGATGTTTGCCTTCTCTACCACCAAAACTTTGACGTTTGGGTTCTCCTCACCGATGGTGATGGCTGAATAACAACCTGTAGTACCTCCACCGATGATTAGAACGTCTGTGTA
>CAZWRW010000018.1:9019-13910 GCA_964636465.1 uncultured Ruminococcus sp.
TATTAGATAAATATTGGGTTAGGGTCGATAGTGTTAGCATTTTGAATTACCATAGTAGAAGTATCATTGAATGCGTACACTTGATTTATCAATACGTTGACCTTTTCACCAACTTTAATAGGTGCATCGTCTAGATTTCTGTAACCAGTGAGTAGGCTACCTTTGACCATGACTTTAAATTCAAACTGTGACCCTTTAAAGTTCGCCTCTTTGACTGTGCCTTCTTCACAAGCACTACGGAACTGTTGAAACTCTTCAGGTCTAGTAATCCTTATGAACTCAGGTCGAATGATGGCTTTAATGTAGTCGGTATCATTTGCGAAACCTACGAACTTCTTGTAATCGTCTATGGTCTGTGAGTTGCCTATGAAGTGTGCTACGAATGGCGTTCTAGGTTTCCTATATATTTCAGATGGTGTGCCAATCTGTTCGATTCTGCCGTTGTTAGTGATGATAATCTCATGAGCTACTTCGATAGCCTCGTCTTGGTCGTGTGTTACGAAGATACTCGTAATACCAAGATTGTCTATCATGTTTCTAAGCCAACTACGGATTTCTGCTCTAACTTTAGCATCCAAAGCGGAAAAAGGTTCATCAAGGAGTAGTAGCTGTGGATTCGGTGCCAACGCTCTTGCGAATGCCACACGCTGACGTTGTCCTCCTGATAACTGGCTCGGATATCTCTTTTCCATACCCTTTAAACCCACCATCTCGATGAGTTCTAGCACTCGTTTCTTGATTTCCGATTTACTCTTCTTTTGAATCTCCAAACCAAAAGCTACGTTATCATAGACGGTCATATACTTAAAAAGTGCGTAGTTCTGGAACACGAAACCTATACCACGCTTACCTGCTGGGATGTCGTTCACAAGTTTGCCATCTATGTAGATTTCTCCACTGTCAGCGGTTTCAAGACCTGCTATCATTCTAAGGATGGTGGTCTTACCACTACCACTAGAACCTAACAATCCGACTAACTTACCCTTTTCAATTCCAAAAGATACGTCATCAGAGGCTTTAAAATCTCCATAGGATTTATTAATATTTTTTAACTCAACGTACATAGTAACCAACTCTCTCTCAAATTGCGGAACGATAAAACGTCGTCCCATATGAAAAAATTACAAAAACTCACAGATGTTTAATCTTTCTTTCCCTTATATTCTACGATACTTTTAACTATCAAAATGATGATTGCAAACAGTACCAGTATAGAAGATACGGCAAAAGCGTCTACGTATTTAAACTCATTGTACAGGATTTCTATGTGCAATGGCATGGTAGTGGTCTTACCACGTAGGTGTCCCGAAATTACCGATACCGCACCGAACTCTCCCATAGCTCTAGCCGTACAGAGTACTATACCATACAACAACGCCCACTTTATATGCGGAAAAGTTATCTTGCTGAATATAGTCCATGCGTTAGCTCCCATGATGGATGCCATCTCTTCCTCATCATTGCCTATGCTGTTTAACATTGGGATTATCTCCCTTGATATGAACGGGAACGTTACAAAGATGGTCGCTAGTATTATACCTGTGATTGAGAAAACTATCTTGATATCCAAAGCCTTTAGGATACTGTTTGCCCAACCTATTCTACCGTAGGTTAGTATGAATACCAAACCTGCAATTACTGGGGATACTGCTAAAGGTATATCTATCAAAGAGGAGAGAATCTTTTTGCCTGTAAACTTGAACTTAGTAATCGTCCATGATGCGAACAATCCAAAGAATGTGTTTACTATTACTGCTATGAATGTCGCTAAAAGAGTCAACTTAACGGAACTTACTGTATACTTATCAGTAACGGCTTCAACATAAGAAGATAGTCCACCACTTAGAGCCTCATGCACTACCGCAATGATTGGTACTATCAACATGATTATCAAGAACAATGCACCTAAGATTATCAATAGCCACTTTACTATACCCTTGTCAGTGTTAGGCACGGATTTGTTACTAGTATTAGTATCCATACCCTTGTTGAACTTGCTAGTATATAACTGTATCGAGTTAGTTATGAACATTATCGTGAAAGATACCAACAACATCACTAAAGCGATTGCAGTAGCACTGGTATAATCGAACTGTTGTAACTTACTCATAATTAGAAGTGGTACAACTTCGGTTTCGTAAGGCTTGTTACCTGCGATAAATACTACACTACCGTATTCGCCTAACGCTCTAGCGAACGCTAAACCGAAACCAGTCAATAGTGGTGGTACTATCTCAGGGAAGATAATCTTAAAGAAGATTTGTGACCTACTCGCTCCGAACATTTCACCAGCCTCTTCGTAGGTTCTATCGAACTTTTCTAGTACCGGTTGAATGTTCCTAACTATGAACGGTATGCCTATAAATATCATGGCTATTATGATACCTATCTTAGTATAGGATACTCTTATCCCAAACTTTGCGAAAATCTTACCGAACCAACCATTTTGAGAATACAATGTAGTCAAGGTTATACCCGCAACGGAAGTTGGCAATGCAAAAGGTAACTCTATCAAGCCATCCATGAAACGCTTAAATGGGAAATCATATCTGACTAGTACCCATGCCAATATTACTCCAAATACGCTGTTGATTATCGTGGCTACGAACGCACAGAAGAAACTAACCTTATAAGCTGAAAACAAACGCTTACTGGTTATGGTCTCCCAAAAGTCTGAGAAGTTCTGTCCAGAGGTGTATATCACTACGGAAACTATCGGGATGAGTACCACTAAACTTAACATCGTGATGGTAACACCCAACGAAACTCCAAACCCTGGGATTACGTTGGTGTTTTTACGTTTCTTAAACTTTAAGTTTTTCAAATTCAAAATATGCTCCTCCCTTACTGTTCATAGATTTGGTCAAAGATTCCGCCATCGCTGAAGTGGATAGTTTGAGTATTATCCCAACCGCCGAAAATATCATCATCGATGGTAACCAGTTTAATGTTCAAGTCGAAGGTGTCGCTAAACTCTTCAAGGATGGTTTCGTTAGTAGGTCTGTAGTAGTTTTCACCGGCAATTCTTTGTGCAACGTCCGAATAGAGGTAATCTATGTAAGCCTCAGCGACTTCTCTGGTGTTATGGTCTTCTACCACGCTATCGACTACCGCCACAGATGGCTGTGCCAATACACTAATACTAGGGTCTACTATCTCGTATTGGTCAGGATATTCCTCCATAGTTAGATATGCTTCATTTTCCCATGCCACGAGAACGTCACCTTGTTGATTCTCAACGAAAGTAGTAGTAGCACCTCTAGCACCGCTATCCAACACGAGAACGTTTTTATATAGTTTGCCTACGAAATCTACAATCTGTGATTCGTCACCGTTGAACTTATCATAAGCGTACGCCCATGCACCTAGATAGTTCCATCTAGCACCACCCGAAGTTTTGGGGTTAGGTGTGATTACTCCTATACCTTCTTTTACTAAGTCGTCCCAATCTTGGATGTTCTTAGGGTTACCTTTTCTAACTAAGAACACTATAGTCGAAGTGTACGGTGCAGAATCAAGAGGAAACTCATCTTTCCAATTAGCGTCTATCATACCTGCGTCTTCAATTGCCGTGATATCGTACTCTAATGCTAGAGTTACCACATCAGCCTCGTTGCCCTCAATTACTGAACGTGCTTGGGCTCCCGAACCACCATGAGATTGTATGACTTCAACGTCTTGACCAGTCTGTTCTTTCCAGTAGGTTTTAAAAGCATCATTGTAGGCTTCAAAGAGTTCTCTCGTAGGGTCGTAGGAGACGTTTATAAGCTCGATAGTATCACTATTCGAGGTACAACCTGTACACAAACCCATATTTAAGATTGCCACACATAAAAACAGTGCCATAAATACCTTTTTATAATTCTTCACAAAAGACCAATCCTCTCTTAAAATTAGATTTGCACAGATTATAGTTTATACAACTTGAATTTTACAAGTCATTTAAATATATCATAAATTTTAACTTACTATTCCTATGGAATTACTATGCTTTTTAAATTATATTACTATTTTAGAAAAAAGTCAATATACTTTTTAGAACTTTAGTAGATTGTATATAAATATACTATCTGTGCATTGTGGTGTTGTGCATTATAACGAGTTGTGGAACGCTCAAAAAACGTTCCGTATAGAAAAAAAAATCACGTTATCTGTAACAAAAAAGAACGCCATAACGAACGACGTTCTTTAATATATCCATAGGGTGCTAAATGTCCAGTCTTAGACCATTTTTCAAGTATGGACGTATACACTCTAAAAACTTCTTGTCAGGCGTGAATATTAGTCTAGTGTTGCCATAGCTTTCGGTTTCAAAGTCTGCGAACCAGTCGTTTACGCCCACGTTTTCGGAAGCTAGTACGATGGTTAAATCGTCACCGTTTTTGGTTTCGTTCAAGTACTGACCAAAGGCTGTAAACTGTGAAACTTCTACTGTAAGTAGTCGGGAGCGTTTACGTTTTCCGACTATCTTATCTATGTCGATTTCTCCATTAGTGATGGCGTACTCATACTCCACGAACTGGTTAGTGCCTAAGTAGTAAGCTCCCCAACCGATTCCCGCCGCAACTAGCAATCCCAAGGATGCAAACACTGTGGACATGGTTAGAAATATCGCTACGATAGCCAAAATCAAAGCTAAAGCGTAGATGCCAAACTTTTTAGCGTTATCCTTGCCTGATGGCACTTTTTCTACCAGTTGCTCATAAAAGACATCCATAAAAATCCTCCATTTACGTATCTGTGAGATTTGAAAATCCTGTGTAGGGAACGGGCTGTGACCGTTCCTAAATTTGCCGAAGGCAAATCAATGTTTGTGTTTGATGAATATATTTGATAAAAAATCAATCACACTACGTGTGATTCTGCGGAACGACGTGGGCGTCGTTCCGTA
>CAZWRW010000019.1:0-6264 GCA_964636465.1 uncultured Ruminococcus sp.
CAACTGACGGACATTCCGCCAACCATGATTATATTATCGAATTGTTATAAATTTAAAGTATGAGTGTGTTTTGCTATGAATAAATATATCCTATATGTATACCATAACGATAAAGTAATAGAGTACCCTCTCCCAGCCTCCAACGACAGGATAGTATATGTAAACCTGTCTACTATACATGAGGACTGCTACCTACAGTTTGAAGTCTTCGACGGTGAATGGACTCTAATAAGTAACAGTGATATTGAAATCATCTATAATAACTATAAAGTTCTTAGACAGACTATCTCCAACAGTGACGTTTACAAGATTAGTTTTAAAAGTTTAAACGTTACTATCTCCATAATGGTGTTGTCTCTAAGTTCGGATATAGTAAACTTTAGAAAGTATGACATTTCTAAGTTAGATACTATCCATATTGGTAAAGATGAATCCTGTGACATTATCGTGAATGATAAGTTTATCAGTTCAAAACACGCAATCTTTGAGAGAAAAGGCACAGACATCTATGTTACAGATGAGAGTCGAAATGGACTTTTCATAAATGGCGAAAAGGTCAAGAATCAAACATTGTTGAAAAACTTCGATGTTATATACTCCGTAGGCTTAAAGATAGTCTTCATGGGAGATATACTTGCTATAAATAAAGTTAAATCCTCAATTATAAAGAACCCATATCTAAAACTTTTGGATTGTAACACTCTATCTACACCTACAGTAGACCATGTGGATGATAGCGTATTCTTTAGAACTCCAAGAATCATAGAGCCACTATATCATGACCCTATCGTGATAGAAGCTCCACCAAGTTCTCAAAAGCAAGAAGAGAAACCTTTACTTTTCACATTAGGTCCATCGTTGACTATGCCGTTACCTATATTAGCCTCCGTGATGATAAACTCTACTGTTAGAGATACTAGCGGTGTTATGTACTTAGGTACTATAGCATCAGTGGGGTTATCTGCGTGTGTGGGATTCGTTTGGGGATTGGCTAACAAGAGCTATTCAAAGAAACAGCAACTCGCTGAGGAATCCGCTAAGATTACGGCTTACAAGAAGTACATCGAAAATAACGATAGTTTCATATCACAGAAACACCAATACAACAAGAAGATACTCTGTGACCAATACTTATCCTCTATGCAGTTGGTGCAGTGTGTATCCGATAACCGCTCACTAATTTGGAACAGAAACAAGAATCATAGTGACTTTTTAAAGGTTAGGCTCGGTTTGGGTAAGATTAAGTTTCAAGGTGAGATTACCATCCCAAAGGACAAGTTTTCCATAGAGGATAACCCACTATTGGAGGGTACTAAGAGAATCCTCGAAAGGTATGAGTATATCGACAATGCACCTATACTTTTAGACTTACGTGAAAATAAGATTATCGGTGTAATAGGCGACGAAAGCTCCATGTGCGAAGTGGCTAGAAACTTAATCATTCAGATTTCCGCACTACACGCCTACACCGATGTAAAGATGGCTCTACTCTTCAAAGAAAATGAAACTTCAAACTACAGTTGGGCTAAATGGATACCTCATTTCTTTACCGAAGATAAAAAGACTCGTATGGTCGCAAACGACAAGCACACTCAACAGAATGTACTCTTTGCGATATCATCCATACTTAGAGAACGTAGCGAAAAACTCACTGACGATTCTAACAACGAAGATTTAGACTTTTCACCACACTATGTGGTATTCTGTACTGCCAGTGAAATTTTTGAGGGTGAGAGTATCGAGAAGTATATACGTTCAAATCAAAACTTAGGCGTAACGTTCATACTGCTCTACAGCAAGATGGATAAACTCTATAATGAATGTATTAGGATTATCCAGTACAGCAAAGATTACAAAGGTATGTACCTCCTTGACGGCGTTAGAGATGATACTAATACTATCCTATTTGATGAAATCCCACAACTTGATGCTGAAAAGTATGCTAGAGCTATCAGTGGATTTTACATTAAGGAGTTCACCACTAGTGAGATACCTACATCCATAGAATATTTTGAGTTGATAGGTATCAGTAAGATTGAACAGTGGGACTTATTAAAAAGGTATAAAGAGAACCGTTCATATGAACACATCCGTTCATTGATAGGCGTGACTAGTAGCAATAAACCTATGTACTTAGATATTCATGAAAAGGTACATGGCCCTCATGGATTGGTGGCTGGTACTACTGGTTCAGGTAAGTCCGAAACTATACAGACGTTCATAATTTCGTTGGCGTTGAACTACAGTCCCGATGAAGTATCTTTCATACTGATAGACTACAAGGGCGGTGGTATGGCTCAGGCTTTTGATGGTATGCCTCACTTAGTAGGTATGATTACCAACCTCACAGGTGATGAGGGAACTTCTGAAGACTCTTCCGACTCCTTGGATAAAAACCAAACTCGTAGAGCTTTAATATCTATCAAGAGTGAGATTAAACGTAGACAAGCTCTATTTAATATGTTTAAGGTCAACCATATAGATAACTATATGCGTCTCTATAGGAACGGTAACGCTACAGAACCTATGCCACACTTAATTATCATTTCTGATGAGTTTGCAGAACTTAAAAAAGAACAACCTGAATTTATCAAAGAGTTGGTAAGTACTGCGAGAGTCGGTAGAAGTTTAGGTGTACACTTAATCCTAGCTACACAGAAACCTGCCGGTGTCGTAGATGACGAAATTTGGACAAACTCTAGATTTAAATTATGTTTAAAAGTTCAAGATAAACAAGATAGTATGGATATGTTAAAACGTCCTGAGGCTTCACGTTTGACCGTAACTGGTAGAGGTTATCTACAAGTCGGCAACGATGAGATTTTTGAAATGTTTCAAACTGGTTACTCAGGTGCGGATTACGAACCTAAAGATTCTTTTGAGCTATCCCATGACAATGAACTTGAAATGATAGCTCTTGATGGTAGTAAATCTACTATGAGGGTTTCTAAAAAACGTGATGTGAACGCTATCAAACCGCCATCACAGTTAAAAGTATGTGTAGATTACATTTCTAAAACGGCTAAGAAGAATAATATCCATTGGGCAAAACCTATATGGTTACCTCCTCTACCTACGAGAATCTCTCTAGAGTTTTTGGAATCTAACTATAAAGTTAAACGTGAGAATCATCTAGTGGCATTGTACGGTTTAATCGATGACCCAGAACGACAACGTCAATATCCTGCCACCATAGATTTTTATAACACTTCAAACCTAGCGATTACAGGTATATCAGGTTACGGAAAGACTACCCTACTTGAAACTATCCTCTTTTCGTTATGCTTGAACTACACCTCTTTAGATTTTAACTTCTACATCATGGATTTTTCCAGTGCAACGTTAAATAAGTTTAAAGTCATGCCACACTGTGGTGGCGTAGTCCTCTCCGATGAGGAAGAGTTGATTACTAGACTTTTAAAGCTTATCAAAGACGAAATGCAGTATAGAAGAAACCTATTCCATCAAAATGGAGTTGGTAACTATCAAGAGTACATAAAGATTAAGAAGATTCCACAGATACTGTTTATCATAGATAACTTCGCCGTATTTAAAGAAGATTTCACAGACTATATAGACGATTTAATAGTAATCGTCCGTGAGGGCATCAGGTATGGTATAGTTTCCATCATAATAGACAACGATAGGAACAATATGTCAGGTAAGCTCAATAAGAATATCATCAATAACATAACCTTGAAACTCACTGAAAAGGTAAGCTATCTAGACGTTTTAAAAGTTTCCCCAAGTTTTACGCCATCCAACTGTAAAGGCAGGGGCTTAATCAACGACAACGGAAAGATTTTAGAGTTCCAATCTGCGGTGCTATTTGAAGATGTAAAAGTCGATTCAGATACCCTAAACGCTAACCGTGAAAACGAAGATTTCATGAAAGCTCTAGAAACTAAACGTACGGAAAACATCAAAGCCAAGATGGAAAGCTATACAAAGTTTATCTTGAAGAAGAACGGTAAAAATCCTTACGCTAAACAGATACCTTTTATCCCTAGAGATGAACTATATCCAACGTTCTTTAAGAAGTCCTATAAAGATACTCTCAGTGTGCCTATCGGTTACGATTGCACTACTATAGACTACTACTATCTAGACTTACACAAGACTTACTGTTACTCATACAGTTCAACCAGTTTGGAGGGCATCAACTTAATGTTGAACAACTTCATACTAGCCGGAAAGTTCCTAAACGCTGATATCTATGCTATAAACCTAGATTCCGACGTATTTATCAATGGAAAGACCGTCACTAGGAAAGTTTCAAACCCTACCGAACTTTTCGACTTCATGACTACCCTTAGAAGTTTTATGGTTGAAAGAACTCCAGTGTTTAGAAAGTATCAAGATACCTACCCCAACAAAGATATCACAGAGTGTGTTGAGTATATGGATAAGAAGTTCAAAAAAGTCTTCGTAGTTATAGATAGTTTAGAAAAACTCTGTGAACAACTCTATGATACTAAGAATTTTGACGCTTCTAAAGGAGTTACTAGTATGTCTTCATTCTTTGAGGAGTTCTTAGAAAAAGGCTCTAATAGAGGTATATACTTCTTTGCTGGTATAAAGTCCGAGGACTTCACTAGTAGACGTGCTACCACTAAAGTGTGGCGAAACTTCGTCAAGGATAAAAAAGGCTTACATACTGGCGGACACCTCGAACAACAGAGGATTGTGGCTTGTCAAACCATGCGTTCCAGCGAACAGGCTAAAGCTCGTGAATACAATACAGCTCACACCAACAGCGGTAACGCACTTATAGAACTTTATGTACCTAAACCTAATTGATGTTTAATACAACTATAAAACTTGCGTTCCGCAGAATCAAGCAAAGCTTGATTGAATAGGTTGTATTAACGAATATTAAATTGATATGTAGGAGTAGTTGCCGATGTTTGATATTTATATCTATTATAACAACTTTGAGAATGCTTCAACTCTAAAGAAAATATGTTCCACATTCCTAATGAACTCTAACAGCGATTGTGACATATTTTGTGTAAACTCTTTGGAAGAGTTGAAAAGTATGGTAACCTCTAACGTGGCGTTGTACTTCGTGGAAGATTACAGCCACTTGGAACTAACCGCAGAGATTATCCACAACAGAAACTTACTAAACTACATAGTAATAGTGCTTGAAAACCACCTCGATTTGATTACTGTTATTAAGCCTAATGTGCGACCATCAGGGGTATTGGTTAAACCTATTCAAAAGGAGAGTATCAATCAGATACTAACGGATACTTCAAGAGATTTGGAGAAGTTCTCTAAAAAAGATTATACTAACGTCTATAAGTTTAAGATAAAGTCTAAAGAGTACGTAATCCCAATGGATGACATAGTATACTTTGAAACTCGTGACAAGAAGACATATCTAAACACGTTATCCAATGAGTTCGGATTCTATGAGCCTTTGGATGAAGTGTTTTCTAAACTACCACAGAACTTTTTAAAAGTACATAGAAGTTTCATAGTAAACTTGGACAAGGTTGTAAGTGTAGACTATCATAGCAACATAATCACGCTAAACAGCGAACAGATAGTGCCGTTTGCTAGAAACTACAAGAGTATCATTAAGGAGAAACTTTCAGAAAGGAACAGTGCTTAAAGTATGAGTATCGCTTACGTATTTACCAAGTATGAGTTGTCCCTATTGATGTCACAACTTAATATAGAACCTACTAGATTCCCACAACTTTGCAAACCTATAGACAGTTCACAACAACGTGAAGTTTCGATAAAATCGTTGTATGATAAGGGGTTCATAAGCATAGATGGCTCTACCGCCTATGTAGATAGGGTCATAAAGTTTATAGTTCAGCAACTGGGGACTTCTAAGCGTTGCATAAAAATCCATGACCATGCGAGGGTGTACATCTGTAAGAACGTTCTAGTCGCCACGGAGACTAACGCCTATAATCCTAACATAGTGAAAGTCATCCCATTAAAAGACGTTAAGATGTTAAACGAACATTTCAACATAAACTTAAAGGAGGGCTAACATTTGAACAAGTTACTCTTAGAGATAGTGTGTCCAAGTGTATCTAAAAGCTACGACTTTTGGATACCTAAACAGATGAACATCCAAAAAGCCATAATGATTATGATTGAAGAAGTTAGGTCATATGAGGGCAACGAGATACTATTTTCAAACATCAACGAAGTGATACTATTTTCAAAAGCGTTAGGTTATTTGGATAAATCCCAAACGTTTGAGGGTCAAGGCATCAAAAGTGGTGATACATTGGTGTT
>CAZWRW010000019.1:6364-13243 GCA_964636465.1 uncultured Ruminococcus sp.
CTCTCTTCAACCGTATTATTATATTGATTTGGATTTTAATTTGTAAAAGGTAGGTGTAGTAATTATATGATATGTCCTAGATGTCAAAGAGACTGTGGAGATTCCACGGTATGCAACAGTTGCGGTATGGTCTTGAAAACTAAAATCAATAATGATGAAATAAACATAAACTTTAATGAACACATCAACAAACGGGATACTACTCCAAAAAAGGTTACGCCTACTACAGCTATACAGAATGGATTTAATCATAACAATCATAACAATAATACCAATATCAATAAGAAGATTAATGTTAAGACTCCTACACCACCTAAAGAATCTAGTGAAACTGTACTCTTAGTGGAAAGTAACCAAAATCAAAATGGGAATAAGTATCAAAACATTTGGGATAATTCCAAAGTAGATGTACTCATTCAAGAACGTAACGACAAGAAGTTTAGAAATGCTAAGGCTGTAAAAATCGTATTGGTAGTGATATTAGTGGCATTGGTATTAGCTTTTGGAGCGGTTACGCTATCCGATAAGTTTATGGATACTACCACTACTACTATTAGTAAGATGTCTAACATCATCATACAGAATGGTGTTCAAACTGTAGCCTTTGAAGATGGTACTCAATATAGTATACCCAACTCTATCAAATATGATAACGACAATTCACCGTGTAAAGTTTCCACTGTAGATGGTGACATCGTGGTGTTAATAGATAACCAAAACACGCTCCACATATGCACTGAAACTATCAATAAATCCATAGAAAACGTTGAAACTATGTTACTCTCCTCGGATGGTACTGGATTACTATACCTTAAAAATGCTATCAACCTATCGAGTACTAAGTATTACAGCGACGTGACATCAGGAGATTTATATTACTACAACTTCAAAACTGATAAGAATATGTTCATATCCAGTAACGTTTTAGATTCATGCCTTGCAATCTCACCGAGTGGAAAGAGTTTCTCATACGTGAAAAACTACGAAGAAAAGTTAGACTCTAAAGATTCAAACAACGACTCTCTCTCATTTGAGTGCTACGTCTGCACCGATTACGGCAACAAATCCGAAGATGAACCTTTTAAAGGTTACTCCAATGGTGCAAACAATCCTGTAATACTCGCCCTCTCCGATGATGCTAAGATTAGATACTGGTATGACGTTGCCAATCCTAAAGTGGATGAGTATGCGTTCTACGTATCTTTGAAGAAGTCTAAAAAAGATAAATCCGACAACAGCACACACAACGTAACACTGGATGACTTAAAGTATATCAAGTTTTCTCAAGATTGTAGTCAAGTGTTGCTCGTGAACTCTAATGGAAGTTATATCATCAGTAGTAACAGCGATGAGACTACTATTTCCAATGAGAGGGTAACCTCACTAATCAACTTGAACAGTGTCCAAAGGATGACGATTTCTAACGACTTTTCGGAATGCTATATGCTCACTGAAGGTAACAGCCTCCTCTATGTGGATGAAAACTATGACGTTAAGAATCTAAGTTCAGGAAACTTTAGCACCATGGTATTCTCCGAGGATTGTAACTACTACGTCGCAAAGAAAACCAATACAAACTCTCTATTTAGAGTGAACACCTTAGACGGCTCAACAGAAACTGTCTCCGATGACGTGGACGTTTACACTATCTCCAAAGATGGCTCTACAGTATACTATTTAGGTCAAGATAAGAACCTCTACGCATATCAGGATGGAAAATCTAAAACCATAGGCACACAAGTTTCTAGCAACTTCGTAACTTTTGATAGTTTCGCATACTACATAATGAACGGTATCCTGTACCGCTACGATGGCGAAACCGTTACTAAAGTCAGTGACAACTCTAATGTGACCAATATATATACCTACACTGATAGTGTGCTATTTCAAGACAGTTCTAACAAGTGTTACTTTATAGATTCAAACCTTGAAATCTCTGAGGTGGAACTATTCTAAACTTTTAAATATACGTGATTTTAAAGAATTATGTATATCTGTAATTATAAAATATTAAAATAAAGGGGTGAAAATATCATTGTTAATACACAATGATAGTATGTTATGGTGAATATCGTAATGTTATCTACTGATGATACTTTGGCTCAACGCTTTAACAAGGCTTTTAATGAGTTCGTCAAGGACTTGGTGTCTTTTAAGGTTACTAGTCTAAGTAACGTCTACAATGATGTACAATCTGCAGAACTGCTACTAGTAGACCCTAAAACTACTGGTCTAGACATTAAAAGACTTCCTAAAGATTGTGCCTATGCTTGGTTCACAGAGAGTCAAAACTCTAAAAAAGATAGTATGTTCTATGTGTACCTGTACCAAAACGTCTTTGAGATTTGTAAATGTCTAATGAAAGTCATCGAGAACTACAGACACCAACTAGTGTTTAAATCGGACTTTTTCCAAAACTCAAAGGTAGTATCTTTTATGTCGTGTGGTGGAAAGACTGGTGCATCGACAGTGGCGGAGGGTCTAGCATACAATAAGTCACAGAGTGACCTCTCCGTGATGTATGTAGTACTTTCAGTGTTCGGCAAAGCTGACCTCTTGGAAAAAAGAGCGGACAGCATAACCTACTTAGAAGATATACATAGCCTATCTACGGATAGCAATCCAGAGCGTTTGAAGTTAATCAATGGCTTTAAGGAGATTTCCACGGCATTGAGCTTTAAGCCTAGCACTCTAAGTGAGTTAGTTAAAAAGGCTAAAGTTCAAGAGTATGACTACATCGTCATAGATACCGACTTTAACTATGTGACGTTAATCCCTGAAGTTTTAAAACTCTCTAACGATGTTGTTCTAGTCACTGATGGTTCTAGCAACTCCATTGCGGACTTAGAAAAAGCTCATGAGTATGTCTTTAACACTGATTTTCAATACGACAAGAAAATCAAGGTTATACACAACAGATACACTGAAAGTTATCGTAGTGACAGTCTAGTATACAATGAGAAGTTGTCTACTACCATAGACGAGCTATCCAAAAACTTCACATTAGCTGAGGTTTTTAATGCGATGTCTACTATAAACTTGTAGGAAAGGATTTGAAACTTATGGAAAACTTGTTTTTAGAAAACAACCTATTGTACTACGACGTAAAGTTCTCTAAGATAGACAACTTCGCTATAAATATGGTTCAAAAGGCTACCACCTTGGATAGTTTAGTACCTATATACTATTCACAGAATAAGAATAAAATCTACTTTGAGATGGAAGACTATACACCACTATCTAGCATCATGGAGAACACTCTAGATACTACTATGGTGTTGAACATCTTCACACAGATTTGTGAGACTATCAACTACGTTAAGATTCATATGCTTGACGAAAACAACCTCGTTCTAGATTCACAGTATGTATACTTTGATGTTAATACAAACTCCATAAAGATGGTTTACGTACCTATCGAGGAGGCAGAAGACAAGGCTAACTTTAGAAACTTCTTTAAAGAGTTGATTTTCGACCTAAACACTGATGACCTACAATTGAGTAGCACTCTATACAAACAGATTAACAAGAAACCTTTTGACCTAGCTGGACTTTTCGACTTCTTAAAGTTGAAACAACAACATCTAAACAGCAGAGCTACTAAGGAGATACATCCACTAAGTGAAACTCATAAGGAGGTTATCACTCTAAACAACGTGAACACCGTAGCCACACCTATTGTGAACACTATCCAAGAGACTCCAATCGAAGAGACCACCATCGATGAACTTTTAAGCAAGTTAGATGATGAAGATATCGAAGATATAGAGGAAACTCCAAAGGCTGTAAACATCGAGGTTGAAGAGCCTAAGGAAAAGGAAACTGAAGAAGTTGAAGAAATCTCTTTAGAGAGTTTAGAGCAGTTTATCGAGGAGGAGACTAAATCTGATGAAGATGAATCCGAAGAATCCAAACCTGAAGAGCCATCTGTAGAGGAAACTCCAAAGCCAGTGGAAAGCATCGCAATAGAGCCACTACCTGACGTTGCCGAAAGTCCAAAAGTTTCTCCAGTTGAACCACTCAAAGAGGAAGAGCCTAAAACTCCACCTGTAGAAGTTGAAGTTCATGAAAATGTCGTTGAAGAATCCCCAAGCATAGAGGAGAGTTTCAAACCTGTTGAAGAGTCGCCATCCATAAGCGGAGCGTTCAACGAGGATGACGATGACGACACGCCTTTTACATTGGAGGAAATCTTAAAGAGTAACTCTTTTTCACCATCGGATGAAGAGGAGAGTTTCAAGCCACCTATAGCCGAGGATACAAACCTTGACGATTCACAAAATATGTTGGATATTCAAGAGCTATTACAAGATAGTATCAGTATACCAGAGGAGATGCAAGAGACCGCTAACGGTAACTATTCCGAATCGAAGAGTGAGCCGTTCTCACTATACGACGATGACGACGAAAGGAAGAGTGACTTAGAAAAGTTCTTGAGCTATGATAATGAACAACGTCAAAACAATTTTAATTTCAACTTCAATGATGACGAAACTTCTAATGGTGAAAGCACTCCCCTACAGTCTGCCCCTGATGATGATACCCCTAATAACAGAGTAATCGCAAAGTTGGTTAGAACCAAAGATAACACCGCTATGGTGATAAATAAGAAGTATTTTATCATCGGTAAGGGTAACAATACCGACTTTACCATCACAGATAACAGTACTATCAGTAGGAGTCACGCAACCATAATAGATGAGAACGGTATCTATTATATAAGTGATAACGGCTCTAGTAATGGTACTTGGTTAAACAACAACAAGATTAAACAACTCGAAAAGGTTAGGCTCAAAAACAAGGATATCATAACTTTGGCATCCAACAAAGAGACTTTTATATTCTATCTTGAATAGTACGTGCAATAAATTTTTTAACGTCAGTTCGATAATATTAATTGAATGGACTATCGAATTAGCGTTTGTTTAACGAAAGGTGTGTTCAATATGATTTGTGCAAGGTGTAAAACTAAGTGTGATGATAATATCACTTACTGTCCATGTTGTGGTAACAAGTTAAAAGTAAGCCCACTTCCTAAAGAGAATGACAAGGATGCTACAGTCTTCGTAGGCGATACCACCAACAACGTCAGTGACGACAGTGGAACTGTAATCCTAACTGAAAATAGTGGAAATTCTCCACAAGGAGCAATTAAGACTTCTCTAATCTCAGGCAATGACGAATCCACGGTGTTACTAGCTGAAAACGAAATCGACAGCTCAAACACTAATAATAATACTGAGGCGGTCACCTCTATGGGTGAAGCTCCTACTGTAAATGCAACTCCACCGACTCCAAGTCCAACAGTTCCAAAACGTGCCCCTTTGAAGATTCCTGGAACTTTATACGTTGGTATAGCCATCGTGGTTATAGCATTGATTGCAGTAATAGTGTTGTTGTAATCCAGTTTTATTTTATACATAGCGACTATCGGAACGATGTTTTTTCACCGTTCCGAGTTTTTATGAAGTTTTTTTGTATATCCTTGTAATTTTCCAAGGATGGTGTTATAATGTTATTAGCAAAATCGAAAGGATGGTTATATTATGGCAAACAGAAAAAAGTTCAAAATCTGTTACAATTCGCCTGTAGTTTTGACGTTTACACTACTATCTTTGGTAGCCTTAATCTTAGGATACATCACAGATGGCTACTCAACAAAGTTACTGTTCATGACTTATAGAAGTTCACTCTTAGACCCACTGTTCTATTTGAGACTCTTTACTAGTGCATTAGGACATTCTGGAACTACTCACTTTGCAGGAAATTTCATGTACATACTGTTAGTAGGTCCCATGCTCGAAGAAAAGTATGGCAGTGGTAGATTGTTATTCATGATGTTATTCACGGCTGGTATTACTGGAATCTTCAACGCTATACTGTTCCCGACAACGGCATTGTATGGTGCTAGTGGCATAGTCTTCATGATGGTACTATTGAGTTCATTTACCAACTCAAAAGAACACGATGGAATCCCACTAACTATGATACTTATAGCGATAATATATCTAGGTAACCAAGTGGTACAGGGCATACTAGTAAATGATAATATTTCTCAATTTGGACACTTAGTAGGTGGTGCTTGTGGAGCTATCTTCGGATATGCTTTTAGACCTCAAAGACATCATCACGATTGCTGTGACCATCACTGATAACCTATGGATTTACACAACCTCAACAGATGGATTTTAGACTTCTTCTACCCCAACAGATGCCCTTGTTGTGATACCTTTATTACATATAGTTCATACGTATGTGATGACTGTATCAAAAAACTTAAAAATCAGGTAGTAGACCTATGCGAATACTGTGGCTTTGAACGTAAACATTGTAAGTGTGGCAGTGGAACTTACTATGATAGAGCTTTCGTATGTTACCCATATGATGGTACTGCTCGTGATGGTGTGCTATCGTTAAAGAGCGGAACGTGTACGAACTTCGCATACCATACTGGAAACATCCTAAGTAATAGAATCCGAGAACAGGTTATAAAGTACGATGTTGTGATACCTATCCCAATGCACTATAGGAAGAAAAATCGTAGAGGTTACAACCAAGCGGAAGTTTTAGCAAGTGTTCTATCTAAAAACTTAAACATCCCGATGGATAAGAATGCTCTAAAAGTTAAGTATACCAAACATACTCAACATAGCCTAAACAAAGCTCAAAGGATTATCAACGCTAACAAACTATACTATCAAGGTACATCCGACTTGCGTGATAAGTACGTTATCTTGGTTGATGATATCATGACCACTGGTAGTACCTTGAACGTCTGTAGCCAGATTCTCAACGGTATGGGTGCTAAATCTGTGATAATCGCTGTAGCTACTAGCAGTCAACTTAAAGATTGATATTCGCTTTTGTAGGGAACGGGCT
>CAZWRW010000020.1:0-3348 GCA_964636465.1 uncultured Ruminococcus sp.
TCCTATAAAAATATATGTATTTTTCAAAAAACATCTTTAAATTTGTTGAGAAACTTTAGTCAGTTTGCGAGTTGAAAATTTTCTTGAAATGTGATATAATAGCAACATAGTTAATATGAAAACATGATGACACAAGTAGTGCTTAGCACGTAAATCTGATTACGGAACATGGTTGATGTTAGTAGTCGATTCGTCTAAGATACTTGTATTTTTTTGTGCAATTTTAGGAGGAATATCATGCCAAGAAATCAATTTCAACGAATGATTTTCGCTTTAATTACTGTACTTATCACGGTACACGCATACGTATTCTATAGCTTGTACGTAGTGAACGGTTCAGTTTTAATGCAATCTACGGGAACGAGTAGCGTACTCGGTGCGATAAGTCAACAGGGCGGTGTATATATGCTCGGACGTATGTTGCCAATATGGGCAGTAATCTTGATAGAGTTCTGTTTTGCGTACGGTTTGGAGTGTATCTTAGGTAGTCCGATGTCGTTCAAACTTGCCTGTAAGGTGTTTGACCCTAGAGATACCCATCCAGTAATGTTTGAGACCGCCATAATCTGTGCGACTGTAGGTATCATGTGTCCAACGATGAGTTTCATAGCTGCGTGGTTGTACTATCCATACTATGAGGGTTTCAACTTGCTCACACTACTTGCCAACTGGATTAAGCTTGTATGTTGTAACTTCCCATTCGCATTCTTTAGCCAACTATTTTTCATACAGCCATTCGTTAGAACGGTATTCAAAGCGTTGTTTAGAAGAGACATCGAGGCTAGAGCCGTGGAGGCATAAACTATTACAAAAATTATGGAACGATGTGTACATCGTTCCTTTTTTTATTATTTTTCATACTGACGTAACATCACGTTGCGTACATTGGGAAGTTTATCGGGATTACGCTGGTACGCCTACTTCTGCTATATATTGAGCCACGCTGTACCACGTTAGGCATTTCAAAACTGTTGCGTAACCTTTGACGAAGTATCCCAGTACCGATAAACACCACATCATGGTCACCGTTTGGAGTGCCTTCTGTGATGGAATACTTGCCATCTGCGACATCAAAACGGAACGTTTGGTTTTCAGTCGAAACTTGACCCTTTGCACGGAATACGTTGCCATAGTGACCTCTAATCAAGGATTCCAACAGGACGAACAGTCGTTCAGGACTTTCCAAAGTGACACCCTGTAGTGTAAAAGTATCAGGGAGGTTAGCGGAACTCTCTAAGGGGGAGCTTTCTAGAACCTTGCCGTGATAGTCATAATTGAGTAGGGAATCCCATTGTGACTGCTCTAAAGTAGCATATACATCCATGAGGATTTCACCATCAGGGTTGATGTTTTTCAACTCATCATTGAGCCATTCACGTTCTTGTGTGCCTAAGTGTTCCACCTTGGAAACTATGACTGTGTTTGCAGTCTTGACTTGGTCTTTGTAGAGTTGAGGGTATTCTAAAGCGTAACGGCGATAACTTTGACCATCCACTACAGTGATAGGTGCTAGTAACTGGATACGTTCGTACTCAATCTGTTGCAAGTTTTCCACGACTTGACTAAGTTTAGCCACGCCAGTGGGTTCTACTACTAGATATTCAGGGTTTACAGTGTTTGCTATAGTCAGCACCGATGATGCAAAGTCACCTTTCATAGAACAACATATACAACCCTCCGTTACCTCCCAGATGTTCACCTGTTCGTTAGGCACTTCGGATTTTAAAACGTTACCATCTATGCCCACAGAGCCGTACTCATTCTCTAAGATTGCGAACTCCTTGCCAGTACGTTTTGCCAACGCTTTTATGAATGTAGTCTTTCCTGCACCTAAAAATCCTGATACTATTAAAATTTTCATTCTTTTCCCCTCCTCTTTGAGTTTTAACGTCAATTTGATTGTTCAATTTTGCGTTGTAAAATTGCGGAACGCCGTCCACGACGTTCCGCAACAGTATATTAAATAGACTAATCTTCAATCTTAATTACTGGCTTGATTAGGTCTGATGGCTTATCTCTCATGAGGAATAGAGCCTTTTCGATGTTATCCCAACCCTCAAAAACGTGAGTGCTTAATGGTGAGAGGTCTAGTTTTCCAGCCGATACTAGTGATGCTAACTTCTCCATACGTAGACGACCACCTGGCATTAGACCACCATTAATCTGCTTATGACCCATACCTACGCCCCACTCTACACGTGGAATGTCTATAATATCACCTGAACCTAGATAGTTTACGTTACCAATCTTTCCACCTGGTTTTAGACACTTAACCGCCTCAGAAAAAGTCTCAACACTACCACCAGCGATGACTATCTTGTCAACACCCTTGCCATTTGTCATATCTAGCACCTGTTGATGGATAGGTCCATTCTTATAGCTTACGAAGTCGGTAGCTCCATAGCCTTTAGCAGCCTCTACACAGACTGGTCTAGTACCTACTGCGATAATCCTTGAAGCTCCACGCATATTCGCACCTGCTACGGACATCAAGCCAACTGGTCCAATTCCGATTACTAACACAGAATCACCAAACTGTACGTCTGCGAGTTCTACACCATGGAAACCTGTAGGTACCATATCGGATAGCATACAAGCATCTACAGTGTTGATATCATCAGGGAGGATTGCCAAGTTACCGTCAGCATCGTTTACGTGGAAGTATTCGGAGAACACGCCATCTTTGAAGTTTGAGAACTTCCAACCTGCCAACATACCGCCTGAATGCATAGAATAACCTGCTTGTGCCTCTAGAGAGTTCCAATCAGGAGTGATAGCCGGTACTAGAACCCTATCACCTGGTTTGAAGTCCTTGACTAGTTCGCCAACCTCTACGACTTCTGCACAGCCCTCATGACCGAGAATCATGTTGTGACGGTCACCGATAGCACCTTCCCATAGTGTATGTACATCGGAAGTACAGATAGCCAACGCCAATGGCTTACAGATTGCATCTAGTGGACCACACTTTGGACGTTCCTTTTCAATCCAACCAGATTCCCCGATTTTTAACATTGCATAACCTTTCATAACAATCAACTTCCTTTCGTTTAACTGAGGTTATCTTTCCAGTAATTTTTATTAATTCTACCACCAATCTTTTAGTTTGTCAAGGAGATTTTTTAAAAAATGTTACCATAACCAAAAGATTGTATACTATATACAAACAATGTTGAAAATTTTTGTATAAAACATCCTAAGGAAATTTCGATTCTTACACATTCCTAACTTAACGTCATTTCGATATGATTTCGTACTATCGCATGGTGGAACGCATTTGAAAAAATTTTTTAAAAAATACTATTGACAAATAAACACTCATGTGGTATACTACTAATTAGGTTAGTC
>CAZWRW010000020.1:3448-12690 GCA_964636465.1 uncultured Ruminococcus sp.
AAAAATACTATTGACAAATAAACACTCATGTGGTATACTACTAATTAGGTTAGTCAATACTAACTCAAGTTAGTATTAACTAACTTTTATTTGAAACGTAGGGTTAGTATCGGCTAACTATTTTTTAGACATACCAGTTAGTTGTAGCTAACCATAAACTTACATGAATTTAGTGTTTTAACGCTGATTCAAAATCCAATTTGATGTTGAATTTTATCTAATTGGCGTTGACTAAAACACATTTGAAAGGGGACTTTTTTTATGAAGAACTTTAAAGCTATCATCAGTGCGATAGCTTGTGTAGGTATGGTCGCAAGTGCCGTGCCAACTGTCGCTAGTGCTGAAGATGAAAACCTAATCTATGGTACTATGAACATCCCATATGCGGATTTTTACAAGGCTGAGCTATCGGGTAGTGTAAACGAATACGAAGTTGATGCCGTATCTTCTGCGACTACCACAGGCAAGTGGGCTAAGAATGGTGAGGGTGAACTCTTCGAGGGTACTTACAACCAACCTAATGAGGATGGTACAGGTACTATCTTAGGTGTTACATATCCTGTAGCACTAACTAGCGAAACTCTCGCTGAACTAGGTGACAATAACTACGGTTTCGTTGAGACTTCCGAAGTGCCTACAGCTTACAAGACTGTATCACTTGAAGATGGTGTAGTTACATTCTCAAGCGTAAATGGTGCTACTAACTCTTTCACTTCGGATGTTAGTATCACAACTGATACTCGTTGGGGTGACTACGTAGTAGACGTTGCTAACACTCCTGATGATTTAGGAGCTATCTACGGTGCAGTGTTGACCACCGCCAGTGATGAAAAGTATGGTCTAAGACATCTTGAAAACATCTGGAGAGGTGAGTTTGCGTGGTCTGTAGGTTTCACAACTCAAGAACCACACGGAAACACTCTATCATATGAAGACTATCAAGGTCTAATGGGTGACACTATCACACAGATTACATATATCACTAAGAACGGCTACTATACTTTGGATACTTCCGTATATGTACCAGTCAAGTTTGAAGGCTCTGTTGAAGTTTCAGATGCTAGTATCACAGATGGCAAGGCTACTATTAGCACAGTAGGTATCCCATCCGATTACGTTATAGAATATTCTGTAGACGGTTTGGATTCTCAAATAGTAGGGGATACTATCACATTTAGCAATGCAACTCCAGCAAGTTACACACTATCCGTTAAGGATGCTAACGGCGTATATATGGGACTATCCGCTACTTTTGAACTCACTACTGATACTACACCAGTCACTTTTGATGGCACAAAGTTAGCAAAGGCTGACGGCTCATCCGATGAGGATTTTGCAAACTACATAAAGAACATTCAAAGCGTGACCGTAAATGGTACATCTTATAGTGCTAGTGGTAAAGGTGCGGTTACCATCGTTAAAGAGGATGGCACTATCGATACTACAGCAAGTTCTAGAAATGGCGAAGTGTTCAGTGGTGCTGATAGTTACACTATCTCTATAACGTCCGCTGGTTACACCAACGATTTTGAGTTCACATTGGGTGGCACTCCTGAGGTTACTACTACCACTAATGCACCTGCTACTACAACAACTACTACAAACAAGACATCCTCATCCACTGATGACGGCAAGACAGTAACCACTACTACTAACGCTAATGATGGCAAAACTGTAACTACTACGACTACTTCCAAAAAGGATACATCTTCACCAGCTACAGGTAGCAAGAGTATGGCAGTACCAGTTGCAATGTTAAGTTTAGCTACCGTCGCAATGGGCGTGTTCAAGAAGAAACATAGAGACTAAGAAAGGTGGACATAGATGCTATTTCTTATCGCTTTAATTTTAGCCTTTGGATTTGCATTCTGCTGTCGAAAACCACTTAAAGAGCATAGTAAAATATTCTACGTATCCGCAATAGTGATTTCTGTACTGATATCTACCTTAAATTTTAGAGGTCTACCAAACTTTTTAAACAACTATGTGATTGCATTATTTAGCCGTGGTGCTTTAGCCACGGCTTTATGGTGTGTGGTCATGTGGGCAGGAGCTTTTCCAAACGGTTCAAAACCGATTAAGGCTATCATGCCAATACGTGGAGAACTTTCGATATTTACAGCAATATTGACTTTAGGGCATAACATCGGGTTTGGAAAAACTTACTTCGTTAGGCTATTCACGGATGTTGAAAAGATGTCTACTAATCAAGTAGTAGCTAGTATCCTGACCATTGTAATGTTGTTGATAATGTTACCTCTTACGGTGATGTCATTCCCAACGGTGCGTAAAAAGTTCGACCCTAAACTATGGAAAAAGATTCAACGATTAGCGTACATTTTCTACGCTTTGATTTATACTCATGTTATGGTACTATGTGTACCACAAGCCAAACTCGGAAGAGAGGGTTATCTGTTTAGTATAGCCATGTATAGTTTGGCATTCATAGGATATGCAATCTTTAGAATTAAGAAGTATCTAACCGTTAAGAAGAGAATCAAAGAGAGTGTAACGTCTAATATAGTCTGTGGGGTCTTGACTGTGGTGCTAACAGGTGTTATAATAGCTTGTGTGAGACCATCCACTACAGAAACAGAAGATACTACACCTGCTACTAATCAACCGATAGAGACTCCTATCGTAACTACTACGATTACCACCATCGGGGATAGCGTAGGAATCACGACTACTACACCTAACACTGTCACTACTACGAACGATATCAGCACTACTAGTGGTATCACGACGACCATAGATACTGGAGTCACTACCACTGGCACAGGTGAGACTTCTCAAACGACTACCACCAGTGCGACTACTTCCGCAACGCAACAGACTACCAATACAACTACTACAGTTACTAACGCTCAAAATTCAGAAAACGTAGTATCCAACGATAGCAACAGCAACAATAATAGTAACAACAACGTAAATTCCAATGATACTAACAATAACAACGTGGTCATCACGGAGAACCAACAGCAGAATCAACAGCAAAACCAAGTGGTCGTAGATAACAACCCATCTGTAGGTAACAACGATTCATACGTCAACACCACAGAAGCAGAGGTTGAACCTATCGCAACAGAGCCTAACTACATCTACTATGATGGCACATACACCGCTACCGCCTACGGCTACGATGGCGACGTTCAAATTACCATCACCATAGTAAACGATGTGATAACCTCTATAGATGGCTACTCAGATGAGAGTGACCCTTGGTACTTTGAACAGGCTAGTGCCTCAGTATATCAAGAAATATTAGATAGTCAAAATCCTGCAGTTGATGCTGTTTCGGGTGCGACTTATAGTTCTAATGCCATAATGACTGCGGTGCAGTCGGCTTTAAACTCTGCAAGGAAGTAAACTTGTTATATACATAGCGGAACGTCGGTCACGGCGTTCCGCATTGTGATAATATTGAACATTTTAAAGGTAAAGTTATGTTATGAAGAGATTGTTATTAATATTATTATCGTTGATAGTGTCGTGTTCGTTGTGTGCGTGTGATAGTACCTCCAGCGATGACACTTCAAGCAGTGGAAACGCTACCACTACCGCAATATCTAGGGATATTTTTGCAATGGATACCTATATGAATGTAAAAGTCTATTCGGATGACGAGACCATACTTGACCTATCCGAAGAGAAGATTTCACAACTTGAAAGCCTATTTTCAGTCACTGATGAGAACAGCGACCTTTGGAAAGTAAACCATTCCAATGGTGAGACGGTATCCATAAACGATGACACCGCCGAAATTCTACAGACTGCTCTAAACGTTTGTGATTCCACGGATGGTGCATTGGATATTACTATCTATCCGGTGTTGAAAGCGTGGGGTTTCACTACAGGAGACTATCAAGTACCTACACAGGAGACTCTAAACAGTCTGTTGCAAAGCGTGAATTACGAAAACGTCACATTAGACGGCAACGACATCACGATACCACAGGGTTACGAAATAGATTTAGGTGCTATCGCTAAGGGTTACACGAGCGATTCACTCATGGAAATCTTTGCAGATAGTGGTGTAGAATCTGCGATAGTAAACTTAGGGGGAAACGTTCAAACCTACGGCACCAAGCCAGATGGCTCACTCTGGAACGTTGCTATAAAGAATCCATTTTCACCTAGTGATGAGATGTGCATAATCTCAATAGCTGACAAAGCTGTGATAACTTCAGGTAACTATGAACGCTACTTCACTGATGACGATGGTAACACATACTGGCATATCTTAGATACTTCTACAGGTTATCCAGCTGATAATGGTCTCTGTTCAGTGAGCATAGTGGGCGATAGCGGTACTATGTGTGATGCACTCTCAACGGCGTTGTACGTTATGGGTACTGATAAGGCTATCGAGTATTGGAAATCCCACAAAGATTTTGATATGGTTTTAGTCTCCAACGATGGGACTATCTACATAACAGAAAATCTACAGGAAAACTTTAAAAACATCAGTAACTTAACCGTGGAGGTTATAGAGGATTAAAACTTTAATTTATAGAAAACGAGGTGAAATCCATTACGGAAGATAGTTATGAGTAAATCTCACATGGATGTAAAAAGGCTCACTAGACTTTCCCTACTGACCGCCATAGCGTTGATACTCTTCATAATAGAACTTAGATTGCCTAACCTCAGTACAATCTCAGGTGTGAAACTAGGTTTAGCGAACATCGTCACGGTGTATGCAATGTATCAGTATAAGCCCAGCGAGGTCGCCATGGTGATGTTCGTCAGGGTGCTTTTAGGTGCGATGTTCAGTGGTAGTGTAATTTCGTTGTTGTATAGCATTTCGGGAGGGTTGCTGTGTTACTTAGGAATGTTATTCTTAAAGAACATCATACCACAGAACTATATGTGGTTGAGTAGTATAGTCGGAGCAATCTTGCACAACACTGGACAGATTCTCGTTGCCATAGTAGTGATAGGTTCATTTTCGGTGGTATCGTACTACCCGATACTGTTACTTTCGGGATGTATAGCAGGTTTTTTCACTGGAATTTCTGCACAGTGTCTTGTGAATAAGGGCATACTCAAAAATGAAGACCCACGGTAAATTTTAACCATGGGTCATTTTTTATTAAATTTTAATAGTAGCCTTACGCTCTCAACTCTGCACCGATTTTTGAAAGTGCTTTTAATACACGTTTCATGGATGCTTCAACCTGTTCATCTGTGAGAGTACCCTCTGCGGAACGCATAACTATTGAATATGAGATACTCTTCTTACCTTCACCAACCTTGGATTCATCCGTGAAGAGGTCGAATAGAGTTACACTCTCCAAAGTCTTGCCGACAGCCTCTTCTATGGTCTTTTGAATTTCACCAGCAGGGAGTGTCTTGTCACAAACGAGGCTTATGTCTCTAGTACTTGCAGGGAACTTTGGTAGTGGTTTGTAGTTCTTTTCAGTGTTAGCGATTTCCATCATCTCAGGGACTAGGAACTTAGCTACATAAACCTTAGTATCTATGCCGTACTCACTAGCGACCGTTGGATGTACTTCTCCTAAGATACCGATAGCCACATCACCAGACTTAACTACAGCAGTCCTAGTTGGATGGAATGCTGAAACCTCATCAAATGGGCAACCCTCAGTTGGACGTGAGTATTCAACATTTTCGATACCTAACCTATCGAGTAGTACTTCAACTACGCCCTTTAGGTCGAAGAAGTCGCAACCGCCATACATACCTATGGCTAGACGTTTAGGTTCATTAGGTAGCTTACCCTCTTCGGTTGGGATGTATTCATTACCTACTTCAAACAACTTAACGGATGCGTTTCTACTGTTATAGTTCTTAGCAAGTATCTCCATCATGGATGGGATGATAGTAGTTCTCATAACAGAAGTATCTTCACCGAGTGGGTTTGTGATAGTTACTGTGTTTCTCAATTGGCTATCCTGTGGTAGATGAATCTTATCAAAGTACTTAGGGCTTATGAATGAGAAAGTAGCAATCTCATAGCAACCAGTGGATACCATCGTATTAGCGACTAGATTCTCAAACTTTTGACTAGCTGTAAGTTGTGCATCTGCGACACCCTTAAAGTTTGTGGATTCTATGTTATTATAACCATAGATTCTTGCCACTTCTTCTGCGATATCACATGGGCGTTCGATATCTACTCTAAAGCTTGGAGCGTATACCAAACCGTCCTTAACTTCAAAGCCTAGAGAGTTCAAATACTTAACCATGTCACTTTCGGAAATGTTAGTACCTAAGAAACCGTTAATCCATTCAGGGGAGAACTCTACAGTGTTAGGAGTCTTGTCTGTGTTGTCGATATCTATAATAGTGCTTACTACCTCACCGATACCTAACTCTTCAACTAGTTGGAACGCTCTAGTTAAAGCCTTTTTAGCAATCTGTTGGTCTACGCCCTTTTCAAAACGTGCAGAAGAGTCAGTTCTCATGCCTAGAGCCTTAGCTGTACGTCTTACGGATATTGGCTCAAAACAAGCACTCTCAAAGACTACAGTTTGAGTTAGTGGTAGGTCTGTTACGTTGCCATCCATGATACCGCTGTACTCTCCACCCATAACACCAGCTACTGCGATAGGTTTCTTACTATCTGCGATGACTAACATACTACTATTAAGAGTTCTCTCTACACCATCTAGAGTTACTATCTTTTCGCCATCTTGAGCATTACGAACGTTAATCTCTCCGCCCTCAACATACTTGTAGTCAAAGGAGTGCATAGGGTGACCGTATTCGAGCATTACATAGTTTGTGATATCCACAAAGTTGTTGATAGGTCTAACACCACTTGCACGAAGTCTCTCTCTTAACCAACGTGGTGATGGTGCTATCTTGGCATTCTTGACGATACCTGCACAGTATCTCTTACAGATGTCTGTGTTTATTACGTTTACTTTTAAATCGTCTGTGATGTTGCCATCTACACCTTTAAAGGTTGGCTCTGGAACGGTTAGAGGTATATCAAACGTTGCGGAAGCCTCTCTAGCTAAACCTATTACGGATAGACAATCAGGACGGTTTGAAGTGATTTCAAACTCCACAGAAGTGTCATCCAAACCGAGTGCCTTGTGAATATCGTCACCGATTTGACAATCTTCTTGAATTACTAGAACGCCATCCTTGTCAGCATAAGGGAAATCGTGTGTAGTTAGCTTTAGAGTATCTAATCCGCAGAACATTCCCACGCTTTGGACTCCTCTAACTTTACCCTTTTTAATCTTTAGAGGTTTACCCTCTTCAAATACTGTAGCACCATCGAGAGCTACAGGGACTAAGTCGCCCTCTTGAACGTTTTTGGCGTTAGTAACTATTTGGATAGGCTCATCCTTGCCAACGTCTACGCTACATACGAATAGACGTTCAGCGTTCTCGTGTTGACCTTTGGATAGTATCTTACCTACCACTACGTTAGTGATGTCTGCTCCTTCAACTTCGTAACATTCAACCTTAGAACCGCTTAGTGTCATACCGTTGACGAAATCCTTAGTGGTTCTGTCACCAAGGTCTACAAAGTCGGATAACCATCTCATTGATAGATTCATAATTAATAAAAACCTCCCTTAGATTAGAATTGTTTCAAGAAACGCATATCGTTTTCGTAGAGCATACGCATATCGTTGATGTTATACCTACGCATTACCACACGTTCAAGACCCAAACCGAAAGCAAAACCGCTATACACACTGCTATCGATACCGCAGTTTTCAAGCACCTTTGGATGTACCATACCTGAACCTAACAACTCGATATAGCCCTCATTCTTACAGATTCTACAACCCTTACCGTGACAGTTAAAGCACATAACATCAACTTCTGCGGATGGTTCAGTAAATGGGAAATGGTGTGGTCTTAGACGTATCTTGCAATCGTCACCGTAAAGACGTTTCATAAGGGTTTCAAGAGTACCCTTTAGGTCTCCCATAGTGATACCCTTGTCTACTACTAAGCCCTCAATTTGGTGGAATAGAGGTGAATGTGTAGCATCCACGGCATCAGAGCGGTAAACCCTACCTGGTGAGATGATTCTGATAGGTGGCTTTTGGTTCTCCATAACGTGTGCCTGTACTGATGACGTTTGGGTTCTAAGTAGTATGTTGTCAGTGATGTAGAAAGTATCTTGAGTATCTCTAGCGGGATGGTCAGGTGGTAGGTTTAGAGCCTCGAAGTTGTAGTAGTCGTACTCTACCTCTGGGCCATCAGCTATGGAGAATCCCATGCCTAGGAAGATGTCTTTAATCTCATTCATTACGGTGGTGAGTGGGTGTAGCTTACCTACTTCGACTCTCTTACCCGGTAATGTGATGTCCAACTCTTCAGCTTGAATCCTCTCTTCTAGCTCCTTAGCCTTTAGAGTCTCCAACTTTTCAGCGATGGCACTCTCAATATCGGATTTTACCCTATTTGCAAACTGACCCATCTCTTTACGTTCATCAGGAGCTAACTTGCCCATCTGGTTGAGTATGGCTTTGAGTTCGCCCTTTTTACCTAAGTATTTAACTCTTAGGTCGTCCAGTGCCTTGATAGAACTACATTCATTGAGTTCTTGCTTGGCAACCTTTTCGATGTTTTCCAACTGTTCTTTCACGAAAAAACCTCCTAAAAAATTTTTTATTAACTATTTATTATTAATTAATGCAAGTTCAACAAACTACGGAACGTCGTGGACGTCGTTCCGCCATGCGACAAGAATAAAAAAGTCTTGACCCATTTTAAAACAGGTCAAGACTGTGTATACTGAATCTTGATTATAACCACCCATTTTAAAGAAGCCAACACTTCCGCACCTTTAACGCAGATTTACGTCACAACCTACTTGAGATTACGTTCAGCTGTGCCACTCGTGAGGGAACTTCACGATAGGGTAGTCGTGAATGCTTTCAGCCTAGGCATTCTTCTCTAATCCGATTACACACTATGGTTACTTTTCTCAGTCAACGTGTTTAAATTTTAAGATACTTATAATTATATAACAATTTTGAAAATATGTCAAGAAGTTAGTGCAAATAAAATAAGTTTTCAAAATTTTGCTGAATATTGCTATAATATGTAATACAAAAAAGTTACAATTGTTCAAAAAATCACAAAAAAGTATTGACATTTTAAAAATTTTAGTGTATAATACTAAATAGAGTGACAGGGGGCATCTTCAAAAGGTGCCTGTCGTGAATTTAAATTTGTAATCTTCTTCATAATATAAACCTCTTGTGAGCCGTTCAAGTACGATTTGGACGGCTCGTTATTTT
>CAZWRW010000021.1:0-12668 GCA_964636465.1 uncultured Ruminococcus sp.
AATTTGAAACTGATTTTCATTTTCATATTATATAACATATTTTCTAATTTGTCAAGAAGAATTTCATAACTCGCACAAACTGACAGAAAAATCATGTGGTTTGATGTAGAATGTTTTTAAATGTAGTGTAACATCAATTACGGAACGGTCAACCCGTTCTATATACAGGATTTTTTAACCTTAAAGAGAGGTGAATTTTACTCTATGGGAATTTCAGCAGAAGACAATCTAGGATTGGTACATCTATGTGCGAACAAGTTCAGAAATAGGGGTATCGAGTATGAAGAGTTATATTCAGCAGGGTGCGTCGGACTGTTGAAGGCTATCAAAGTCTTTGACGAAAACAGAGGTGTTCAGTTTTCTACGTATGCCGTTCCGGTAATCCTCGGAGAGATTAAACGTCTATTCCGTGACGGTGGCACGATTAGAGTTAGTCGTAGTTTAAAAGAGTTGTACATTAGAATCAGTAAGGAACGTGAAACCTTTACCACTCAACACGGCAGAGAACCTACGCTTTCCGAACTTGCTAACATCTTAGAAGTGGACGAGTACAACGTATCTTTAGCGATGTCTTCGGCGTTGCCTCCTATATCATTGACCGATTCCGAAGAGGATGGCGGTGGACAGTTAGACATCCCAGTACCCGCACCGGATACCGAAATCGGGAACTCTATCGCTATACGACAGATTTTAGATACCCTCCCTAAAAATGACCGTGATATCATAGTGTTACGATATTTTAAAAACCTCACGCAATCAAAAACCGCCCAGATACTCAACATGACTCAAGTGCAAGTATCTAGACGGGAAAAGAAAATTTTATCTTATATGCGTGAACAGATGACATGATTTTTTTATTCAACATCAATTCGATATATTCAATCACACTACGTGTGATTCTAAGGAACGGTCACAGCCCGTTCCCTACATAATTTACAACAACGCTTTGAACTTTTCAAACAGTGTAGGCTGTACCCTCTTTAGTGCGATGGGTTTAAAGTCATTATTGACAAAACAGTGTGTGCTATTACCAGTACAACAAACGTCTCCATTGGATGAGTTATACACGATATAACTTAGGGTCAATTTGACGTTGGTTAGCTCTAATAGTTTGGTTTCAACGTTAAAGGTATCTCCAAACTTTAGAGACTTCTCATACTTAGCATCCACTGAAACCACTGGCAACATGATTCCTAAACTCTCAAGTTGATAGTAGTCTAAACCGTTACTTTCGAGCCATTCCAGACGTGCTTCCTCCATGTACCTTATATAGTTACTATGGTGAACTATCCCCATGCGGTCGGTTTCGTAGTATGCTACTTTTCTTTCCATAAAAATCTATCCTTTCGTAAATTGTGAAATATCACAAAATGGAACGTTCGTTGAAACGTTCCAAATTTGCATTATATCAAGCACATTAAGTACTTCATGATAAACTTGCCAAGCTTGTTCTGCTTATCATAGATGGTGTTCGCTAAAGTCTCCGAGAACTTAACTACAAAGAGTTTCTCATCATTGGTGAGACCGTCGTTGCTTAAATCCATTTGGAGGACTAATTCGGTGACCCTTTGGAACTTCTTCGCATACTTTAGATTCTCTGATACAGTCTTTGCAAACTCCAAGTGTTGAGTGTGTTCGTCACGAGTGAAACCTATAAAGCTCAACAAAGATAGTGTGTAATCGTATGCCGACAACACAGAACGCCTACCATCTCTACTGGAGATTTTCTTGTTTCTGTTCTGTAGGATTCGTTTACGTCTATAGAGTACCCCCAAGACTATCAAGGCTACTATCACTAAGAATATTACTATATTCTTGATGATTTTTAAAACCTTTCCACTGTTCGGATTTTGTGGGGTTTCAGTATCTTGTTCTTCGGGTGGTGTTGTGATGGCTGTATCTTCTTGATTTTCACCTACAGGAGGTTCACTAGTAACTTCGGAATTTTCTGTATCATAATCCACTTCGGAAACCGTGGTTTCAATAGGTTGTGTAACCTCTTCTGTGGATTGTTCCACCTCTATGTCGTTTGGAACGTCAGGAGCGTTCATTAAATCGGCTTTGGTAGGATTGTTGTTGAAACCTGGGGTAAAGTCGTAGTTTATCCAGCCCATGCCCACGATGTAGATTTCAGCCCATGCATGAGCCATGTTATCTTCAACAGTGACTGTGTAACTCTCTTCAAACTTGCTCTGCGGAATGTAATAACCCTCTGCATACCTTGCTGGGATTCCTAACATTCTACAGAGTATCGTACCCGCTGAGGCAAAATGGCTACAGAATCCGGCATCCATTTGGGTTAGGAAGTATTCAACGTAGTCTTCTCCGACTGGGGTCTTACCTGGGGATAGTGTATAGTCATAGTTGTAACATAGAAATTCCGTGATGTAGTTCAACTTTTCATATGTTGAGGCTTTTTCTTTAAAGGTATCAAAATCGAGGTTGTACTTGCTAAGGTACGCATTGAAGATTGACTTTACATTCTCCATGCTTTCGCTATCGTCAACTTGCAGATAGTTCTCATTTACGAAACTTAAATATCCTTGGAAGTCGAAGTCTACAGTGCTACTCAAAACCGTAACCGAAGAGTTACTATTCGGATTTAAAGTCGTATTGTTGTAAATCCTATCGTATGGGATGTTTACAACGTCAAATGAGTAGGTATCTCTATTTTGGGATTTGATTGTACTGTCACCATCACATGAGTAGTCGTTCAGTATGCTTGAAAAGTATGGTGTATAGGTAGTACGTAGGTTTGCATTCACTGGTGAGATGGTCATGGTGTAAGTATCAAAGATTTTCTTGTCAACTAGGCAGTATGCTAAGTTCTGTGGATAGATTGCACTCTCTTTAAAGCTATCGAATAGCGTGGTCTTGAAAACTTTATCGTTTAGTTTGTCCCAACTCTGTCCAGTATATTCCGAACCTACATAACCTTTTAAGTATATGTCATTCTGTGGGAGTGCGTCCACTGTGACGGTTAGTTTCTCAACGTCGTCATATTCGATGGTATCCTTTTGACCTAACGTGCCGTTAAAAGTTCCATTGTTTCCTGATTGCAACAGACTACTCAACCTTGATAAAAGATATGGCATATTGTCTACAGATAGATTTTCAAAACTTTCCTTTACGTTGTCACGTACGGAATCTATCTTAGTGGAGCGTTCATAGTTGCTTATGCTCACAAAAGTATTCGCTAATAAGACCGTCGCTATACACATCAAGATGGTGAACAGTCCGACCTTTTCCGAAATGTGAAAGTTACTATTCGATTTCGCATAGAATGAGTTACCTATCCTAACGAAACCTGTACTCTTATTTTGATTGGATTTCCTATACCCCGACAGTGCCATACTAAGCAAAGCTATCCAGTAGCACACCACCATAAAGAATGATACATAGTCAGGTACGAGACCGAAATATAATCCACATTCTATGAATGGAAAAGTTATCACGAAACCTAATATACACGATTGTAACTTTATCGTGGAGATACACACTAAGCACGTAACTAAAAACATACAGAACAGTAAGAATACTGTAGCATATTCCGAAGTTGGAATGTTATCTGGGATGTCGTAGTATTTAGCCCACACTCCAGCCGTGCTTACTGATGATGCTATACTATTCACCACTACTTGAAAACCATAGGTTAGTTCGGTCATGTAGTCGCTGACTAGGTACACATAGAACCCAAGTATCGGGACTAGTGCAACCATGGCTCTATCCGGTAGGATGGCTAACGCTCCAAACAGTATGAAGAATATCAATCCATACAACAAGATACTCCCCATGTTGATGGGTATCGAAAACATGGTTATGAACGAAACCATCGTGCCGAAGATTCCTAACAGCGATACCACCAACAGAAATATCACATTGAAAAGTTCTCTATTCTGTGGGTATACCACTTGTATGGTGTTACTTATCTTTAAGCCACTTTCTAAAGATTGCAACTCTCGTTGAGTGACTTTTCTCTTACGTTTAAACAAAAAATCACCCCTTATACTATAAATTCACTAACACTTTGAGCTATCATGTTAGGCACGATTTGCACTACTTGTACACCATCATAGCTGAGAAACTTCTCCTCTATGGGGGTGGCTGTGATACAGAATACAGTCTTTCTAGTGGCGGTGAAGTCCTCCAGTTTGGATAGTACGTCAACATCTAAAGTGTTAGTTATGTACACCAAATGTGAATAGTTTCTCTGTTCGTCCATGGCTTGGAAGTAGTCAAAAGCGTATGGCTTGGTCTCTTTGGAGATACCGTTGCGTACCATCTGATTCACTACGTCAAAAGTTTCATCTTGATTGGTTACCGTATGGAAGTCCATGCCCTTGTCCTTATACAGTGCCACCGTATGCGATACCTCAAAGTATGTAAGTTTCTGTGACAATGATAACACCAATTCGGTTAGAGTATCCAACGTTGCGATTAACTTTTCATTAGGTAGGTTCACCATCTCAGGAACGATTGCCACGGCGTTAGATATCGGGAGACTGTACTCTTTTACGTAGGTCTGTTCGGTCTTAGAGGAGAGTTTCCAGTGGACTCGGTTCAACTTGTCCCCCTCTTGATATTCCCTAATGTCGAACACTTCGGAACAGTCGTCACCGGATTTAGTCTTGGAAAAGGTATCGCTCTCCAAAGTTTCTGTAGATACGTTCTCTACTACCATTGGAATATCGTGATACTTAGGCATCACGAACACTGAACACTCCTGTTGATGGCGTTTCCTTAATGTGAAGAGTTTCAAGTTGTCATACATCTTGGTATCGAATAGCTTGACACTCACCATGCCACAGTATTGAGAAGTTATCTTGAACGAAAACTCTGTAGTCGATTTCGGTGAAGCTGGTACTGTGATAGTCATCTTTTGAACCTTACCATCCAAACTGTTGAGATATTCAAACAGTAACACTATGTTCGCTACTGGTATATATGACTTATTATCAACTTGAATGTTCATCACGATAGGTTCATCTTTGGAAATAGAATGGCTCTCCGAAGTTAACTTGAACTTGATACTCTTCCGTGCTACGTAACACATAATTAGTGATACTATCGGTAATAGTATGGCAAACAGCAACACTATCAAGGAGAGCTTATCCACGTACAACACGAAGAACGCCCCCAAAACTAACACTATTATTACGTATAATATTCTATTTATAGTCATACGCTACACCTTTGAGATGGTTGGCACAGGCACTTTTTTGAGAATATCCACGGCTACCTGCCTAGCAGATGTATTATTAATCCTAGCTTGTGGACTTAATATCAACCTATGTGCGACTACATCTTTAAAGATAAACGAAACATCATCAGGGATTACGTAAGTCCTACCCTTTAGCAATGCCACCGCTTTCGTGATACTCATCAAGGCAAGTGTTCCTCTTGGACTGACACCTAACTTAATCATTTCATGATTTCTGGTTTCGTTAGTGAGCTTGGCTACATACTCATAGACTTTATCATCTACAAAGATGTTCTCTACAGTGTTCTGTAGTAACACGATATCTTCTGCTTGAGCTACCTGTTCTACATCGTCAAGTGGATTACTATCTTTCTTCGCCTTTAGGATGTTCACTTCACTTTCTAAGTCAGGATAACCCATACTTAGTTTAATCATAAACCTATCGAGTTGGCTCTCAGGAAGTAGCTGTGTTCCCGCTGAACCACTAGGATTTTGAGTCGCTATCACAAAGAACGGTTTTGGCAGGTCTCGAGTTACACCATCTACTGATACTCTACCCTCTTCCATGATTTCCAACAGTGCTGACTGTGTCTTACTTGAAGTCCTGTTGATTTCATCCGCTAAGAATAGGTTACAGTTACAAGCACCATGTTTATACTCGAACTTGCCAGTGGCTTTATTAAGTATGGTAAATCCGACTATGTCGGATGGCAAAACGTCAGGGGTGAACTGTACTCTGTTGCAGTCCAATGAGAACGCTTTAGAAAAAGCCATCGCTAAGGTGGTCTTGCCTACTCCCGGAATGTCTTCCAAAAGTACGTGTCCTTTTGAGAGTATCGCCAAGATAATCTTTATGATAATCTCATCCTTACCTATGACGGCTTTCTTAGTCTCATTGATAACATCTTGCACTATGTGTACTGCGGTCTTTTTGTCTAGTATTTCTTTCTGTTTCAATAAAAACACCTCTATGTATTATAAATATATTTTTCACGTTTATCATTTTACCATAGCCACGGTAAAAAATCAAGGATTTTAACGTGTGAATCCAAATTGTAACTTATTTGATTTCGATAAGTTGGCGGAAACATCGCCCATGACGTTCCACAGATTGAATCAAAAAATATTTTGTTATACTCCTTGAAAACGTTTGATATCCGTGGTATAATCTATATATGTATACTATTGATGGGTTTTTCTTATTAAATCCACCAAAAAACGAGGTGTAAAAATTGAATAGAGTAAAAAATGTTGCAGTATTGGTTTCTTGTATTGATGAGGAATATCAAAATAAAATTTTGAATGGCATAAAGGATTATGCTCAAATAGAGAAGTTTAACATCTATATTTTTAATGCTTTCGGCAACGGCTCAAAGAGTGTACAGCAAGATATCGGGGAGTACAGTATATTTAAACTGGTAAACTATCAAAAGTTCGATGGCGTGATACTATTGACCAACACCATCACTTCTGAAGAGGTTAAAAAAGAAATTTTGGAAAACTTAAAAGATTCTAACCTATGTGTGGTGAGTATCGGGGATGACTTGCTTGACGCTTACAATATCAACATAGACAACTTTAACGCCATGTCCAAAATGGTTGACCATCTTATAGAACATCATGGTCTTAGTAAGATTAACTATATATCAGGCATGGATGAGAATAACGAAAGTTATCAACGTTTGAAAGCTTACAAGAACTCATTGGCAAAGCATAACTTGCCGATAGAGGAACGTCGTATATATCACGGTAACTTTAGGTATGAAGACGGTATCAACGCTGTGGAGAGTTTCCTCCATGATGACTTATCACTACCACAGGCTATAGTATGTGCTAACGATGTTATGGCATTATCCACGATTAAAACTTTAAACTCTTATGGATATCAAGTCCCACAAGACGTTTGTGTCACTGGTTTTGATAGAATCTATGAGGCTAAAAACTATTCCCCTGAGATTACTACAGTAGAACGTCCACTGTATGAGATAGGCAAAATCGCTTGTGAAAAGATTGTAAAACATATCAATCACGAGCCACAGGAACGTTGCGAAAGTGTGGGTACTAAGATAATTTTCACGGCTAGTTGTGGTTGTGATTGTGTACATCAAGAAGAAACTAGTGAGTTTAGAGTTCGTACTTATAGTATGTTGTCATCGTATAGGCAGGGCATTCAAGATATGAACCTAATGTCTAGTGACTTAGCCGGTACATCTTCCATGGATGAGTTGCTAATCAGGTTACAGAAGTACGTCCTTAACTTGAAATGTAAGGAGTTCTATCTGTGTCTATGCGAAAACTGGCGTTCCTCCTACGATGCTGAAATAGGTTTCATTGATAAGATTACTAAAGGTGAATATACTAAGAACGTCAACTGCATACTATCCTACCATGATGAGAAGTTCACACTAAACGGCGAAAAGTTCCCTACTATGAACCTCTTACCTAGTTCCGCTGAACCTTATTCACTTCAAAATGTGGGTAAAGTCTATTGGGTATCACCGATACACTTCCATGAGAAATGCTTGGGATACTGCGTAATACAAGGTTGTGACTACCCTTTAATAAATCCGATGTTCCGCACTTGGATTAGCAACGTAAGCACTACTGTTGAAAATCTTCGTAACAAGACTAGTTTAAAGAACGTCATCCACGAACTCGACAAACTCTATGTGATAGACAACTTATCTAAAATCTATAACAGAAACGGTTTCTCTCGTGCTACTGAGAATATCTATCAAGATGCCTGTCAAAACAAGGACGATATCATGGTACTGTTCATAGACTTGGATGGTCTTAAATACATCAATGACAAGTTCGGACATAAGGAGGGTGACAATGCTATCATAGAGGTGGCGAACGTCATCAAGAAGTGTTGTACTCATGGTGAGGTCTTCGCACGTTTCGGTGGTGATGAGTTCGTCGTGTTCTCTTCAAACTACGATTCTATTCAAGTTGAGATACTCTGTGAAAACATCAATGAGGAGTTCCAACGATACAACGCAAAGTCGGGAAAAGCTTACAACATTGGTGCTAGTATGGGATATCATATCACCACCGCTGATTCTAACATCTCTATAAATAACATTATCAACATCGCTGATGCTAAAATGTATGAGCTTAAAAAACGTCATAATAAAGCTCGTGGGCAAAAGGTTTGATTGATTCATTGAAAAAAAGAACGCTCCAAATGGGGCGTTCTTTAATTTTGATTCTATATTCTTATAAAATTTACATAGGTACAGCCTGTCCCAACATATGCGAAAGTATCGCTATGTTCATGACAGATTCTACACATGGCACCGCCCTTGGCACGATACATGGGTCATGTCTTCCCTTGACTTTAATAATATCATTCTTCATGGTGCTATAGTCGATGGTCTCCTGCTCCTGTGCTATGGATGGCGTTGGCTTGATGGCTACTCTACACACTATAGGCATTCCTGAAGATATCCCCCCTAGAATACCTCCGTGATTGTTAGTCTTGGTACGTACACGATTTCTATCGTCAACGTAGAAGTTGTCATTGTTTTGACTTCCAGTCATGTTGGCAACCTCGAAACCTGCTCCAAATTCGATTCCCTTGACCGCTGGTATACCGAACATCAACTGTGAAATGGTGTTCTCTAGACCGTCAAACATAGGTGAGCCTATCCCTGCCGGTACGTTGATGGTCGCACACTCGATAATTCCTCCGATACTCTCCATACCATGACTTGCTTTTAAAATATCCTCTTTCATTATGATGGCTTTCTCATCGCTTACGGTTGGGAAGTCTTTCTTTCTAACGTCAAGTATGTCGTCACGAGATACGTTTACCATATCAAAAGGTACATCTTTAATACCGTGTATCTGTGCGATATGTCCTCCTGTATAGATACCTCTTCTTTCAAGAATCTGTCCACAGATTGCCCCCGCAAAACACAATGGAGCTGTCAACCTACCTGAAAAATGTCCTCCGCCACGGACATCGTTGTAACCTTTGTAACGGATGTTTCCTGTATAGTCAGCGTGTCCTGGTCGTGCTAACTTGGATACGTTCGCATAATCTTTGGATTTAGTATCCGTGTTGCCTATCACCGCACACAATGGAGTGCCTGTAGTGTAATCATTAAGTAAGCCTGACAGTACGTTTGGAATGTCTTTCTCACTACGTGGAGTAGTCGTGCCGTCTTTCTTAGGCGCTCTTCTTCGCATGAAGTCCGCTACCTTATCCATATCGATAAATTCCCCTGATGGTAGGTTGTCTAAGACTACTCCTATTCCACCACCGTGGGATTCTCCAAATATTGAAAACGATATGCTACCATTAAACATTGATGACATCTATGTGACCGCTACTGAAATTTCTACTTCAATAACGGTGTTCACCTCTCTTTCTATATTTTAATCTATTCTATCACGATACCACCGAGCTTTTTAAAATCTTTAAAGAAGTCAGGGTAAGATTTTTCTACGGCATTAGCCCCCAAGATGGTAACCTCTCCAGTAGCTCTAGTTGAGGCTATAGCCGTCGCCATGACTATTCTATGGTCACCGAAACCGTCAACTGTGCCACCTGTGAAGTGGTCTATAGGTTCAATGATAAGTCCGTCATCGGTAGGGGTGACCTTTCCGCCTAACCTGTTTAGAGCGTCAGCTGTTGCGATAAGTCTGTCACTCTCCTTGATTTTTAGACGTTCAGCTCCAACTATTCTAGAAGTGCCATCCCCAAAACTGCCCAATACGGCTAGTATAGGCACTAAGTCTGGAATGTCTTGAGCATCTATAGTGTAGGCGTTGAGTCTGCCGTTAGTTATATTATAACACGCTTTTTCACATATTTCAACGATTTTTCTATCACCTTGTATAGAATCTTCTAAAAGGTTTTCAAGTTTGATATCATTTCCTATGGCGTTGGCTACGTAGAAGAATCCCGCTTGTGAATAGTCCCCCTCGACCTTATGGTTTAATGGTGTATACTCTTGATTTCCACGGATATAGTATCCGTAGTCAGTTTCGTCAATGGTTACGCCGTAGTTAGCCATGCTTTGGATGGTCATATCTACATAAGGTTTAGACTGTAACGTGGAAGTCATAACGACTTTAGAGTCACCATCTAGCAGTGGTAGTGCGAACAGTAGACCACTCACAAATTGCGAAGATACATCGCCCTCAAGTTCAAAAGTTCCGCTGGTGAGCTTACCACTCATACTGAATGGCATCGTGTTGTGGTAGTCGAACGTTATGCCCCTCTTTGGGAGTTCCCTCACGTATGGCGTGATAGGTCTCTCAGGAAGTCTACCCTGTCCGATGAGTGTTGCTTGTACGCCCAAAGCTCCAACTATCGGAATGATAAACCTCAACGTAGAACCACTTTCGCAACAGTCTATGTTGGCTACGTCCTTAGGAGTGGTTATCCCCTTAATTGTGATGGTATCACCTTGTATGGTGTACTCTGCACCTAACGATTCCATAGCTGACAGTGTAGCGTAGATGTCTTTTGAAAAGGTCACTCCACTTACGATGGAAGTCCCTTTGCTCAAAGATGCACAGATAATCTCTCGATGGGTCATGCTCTTGGATGACGGTATCTCTACAGTACCACTCAACTTGGATGGCTTTATCTTAATATCCATATATGTTTAAACTTTCCTTTCTTAACGCAAATTCGATATATCCCATTGGGTTAAGCGTATTTAAACCCCCATGAACGTGTGCAACTCACTGATGGCAACCTTTTTTACGATAGCCTTGCCAATCTCTTCACATAGGATGATGTTCAAAGTATTGCTTTCACGTTTTTTGTCGTTGCTACAGTATGGAAGTAAATCTTCTAAAGCTACCGGCACGGACGTTGGAAGTTCATAGTTTTTCAAGCATTCTATGAGACTGTCGAGCATATCCTGTGTGCCTACTCCATTAGCGATAGCCTTTTCAGTCATGATACTCATACCGATAGCTACAGCACTTCCATGGGTGTAGGTCTCATAGTGATGGTAACCCTCTACAGCGTGACCCAAAGTGTGTCCGAAGTTTAATATCATACGTTCTCCCCTGTCGAACTCGTCATTTTGAACTACGTCACGCTTGATTGATACACACCTAAAGATTACATCTTCTATAACTTCCATGATGTTATCCATATTGTGTGATACTAAGATATCAAAGAGTTCTCTCTGTCGAATCATGCCGTATTTGATAACTTCCGCCATACCATCGGAAAAAGTTTCACGCTTTAGAGTTTTAAGGGTATCTATGTCACAGATTACGCACTTAGGTTGCTTGAACGCTCCCACTAGATTCTTACCTGCTGGAATATCTATAGCAGTCTTACCGCCTACGGAGCTATCTACTTGAGCTAGTAGTGTAGTAGGTATTTGAACGTAATCCACACCACGTAGGTAAGATGCTGAGGCATATCCAGTGATATCTCCAACTACACCGCCCCCTAATGCAATGATACTATCCGTCCTTGTGATACTATTTTCACAGAAGAACTCATATATTTTACTAAGGTTTTCTATACACTTGGATTGCTCACCATTTGGGAATACATACTTACAAACCTCAAACCCATTAGACTTTAGTGAGTCTATTACTACTTGACTATACAATGCATCTACTATGTCGTCCGTGACGATTGCTACCCTCTTAGACTTCACAACTTTAGACACTATCTCCCCTGTTTTGGAGAGCAAACCCCTTTCTATTAGAACGTCATAGTCTTGACTTGCCTTTACTGATACTGTTCTCATGAACTAATCCACCTTTCAAACTATTTATTTGCATTCCACAATTCGTTGGACTTATGTGTACATTATAGCATACTTTTCTCACATTTGCAACTATAGGAGGTAAACCGTGAACAATATAGATTACGAATCCCAAACCGAAGAGGTCTCACAACACGCTACAGACGTTCTAGTTACACAGATAATCCTAAGCTTAATGATAATAGTGGGTGTATTCGTATTGAACATATTCCATCCTGAACTCAGTGAATATTTGATAACTCAGTTTAAGCACTATTCCAACATGGAATTTTCCGAAACCTTACGTTATCTATTACGAGGTATCTATGATAGAGTTTAAGTTGAAGAGTGTCACCTATCGTTTAGACTTTTCGTTCTTCCTGTTGTGGGCGATGGTGTACCTCCTCGGACGTGAACGCTTAATAATTCCAACGTTTACAGCGTGTCTAGTACATGAACTCGGTCACCTTATTACGATAGCTTTATCCAAACGAGGGGTTAAATCCATAGAGTTTAGAGGCACTGGTATCAAGATAACTCAAACCCATGGCAGATTGCTCCCACTCGCTTGGGATGTCGCTATAGTAACCTCAGGATGTCTGTGTAACTTTATGTTATCCAGTGTGATATTCATCCTAAAGGTTGAACCGCTTTATGATTTAGCTCAAGTGAGTTTGTCTCTAGGGGTGTTCAACGCCTTACCGATAAAGTCCCTTGACGGCTACGACTTTTTACAA
>CAZWRW010000022.1:0-12595 GCA_964636465.1 uncultured Ruminococcus sp.
ATTACCACAAATAAGTCCGCATCGATAACTTTTAAAGCATTTTCGATAGTATCTCTAAGTTTGTTTTCACCACCGAATACTACTTCTTTTTCGCTAACGCTTGAACATGGGTATATATTAGGTGAAAAGTATCCTGAACTACCACCGCCACCGCTTAGCTTTCCTGAACACCCCGGCCCAGAGTGTAATATTGGGATAGCTCTATCTATAGCGTGTACTGTGTTGATAGCACCTAAAGCACAGGTGTAACGTTGTTTGTCGATAACCTTAGCCATTGTTTTTTACCTCCTTAAGGAACTTGTCGTTATTTTGAGTGTACCACCAGTCAGTATAAGGAAGCTTAGTCCTCTTGGCTAGGTTCTGCTCGAAACTTCTGTTAGTGATGGCATCTTTAATAGCCTTGATAAGTCTTAACGTACCCTCATATCCGAAAGCCATGTACTCATCTGCTACGTATACCGCACTGATGCCTTGCTTTACTGCCCACACCGTTGAACCCGGATGACGTGAGAAGTATAAGTCAGGTTTGTATTCATTTAAGACGTTTAGTACTTCATAGTTTTGTTGGTCTGCTACGGATAGCTTAATATTATTTGGAGAATTATCTAGTAGATAGTTTAATGCTGGGGGAACGTCGCCGTTGTCGTACTTGTAGTCGTAGTGCCAAGCTAACGCCCATACTACCTCGATGCCTAACTCTTGTAATACTCTTGCGATTTCGTAAGTGTAACCGGGACCCATGCCTATTACTGCTCTCAAGCCCTTTAGAGCTTTCTTTTCCTCTTCAATTTGTGGAATGTAGATAGCTCTCTGTTTTGCGATGTACTCTTCAACCTTTTCGGACTGTCCTATAGTTTCCCCGATAGCTCTTAACCAAGTTTCAAAACCCGTAACGCCCATTGGGTTGATAGTTCTAACGTAAGGTACTCCGTAGAGTTCATTTAGACCGTTGCCCATATAAGTACCCAAAGTTCCACATATACAGACCATAGCGGAAGCCTCTGAAAGATGTTCAAGTTCTTCTACGGTGCTGTTGGCGTAGATAAATTGTGGTACGTAACCAAACTGTCCGAATAGTTCTGTAATTTGTTGGCGGTGGCTCTCAAAGAAATTCTTAAATATGATAGTATTTCTTTTTTCCTTTGGAGGTTTTACTATACCACTTAATACCGCATGGTCTGCGATATCAAAACCTGATGCCCATATTCTAGACTTAAAGCCTTCACAGTGTATGGATATTACTGGGATGCCTAGCTCGTCTTTTAGCTCATCGATAATACTATCTACGTCTTCCCCGATAACACCACTAACACATGAACTTGATATAAATATCGCTTTGGGGTGATAGTTTTCGTAGGTTTGTTTAACTATTTTACGAACGGTGTTCAATGCACCGAAAATAGTATCGTTTTCGTCCATATCAGTACCCACTACTACGGACTTATATTCTGCATTAATATGTAGTGCCAACTGTCTAGATAAGACGTTAACGCCAGCACCTATGTAAGAACATCCAGCTGGGGCATGGTATATTACTGCAACGTCACGGATTGCCAATAGCTGACTTATCGCACATCCTGAAGCACATGAGCTTGACTGACTAAAGCAACGCTCTCTATTTTTAAGTGTTCCGCAACGGGACTTAGTTACTAAGTCATTTAAATCTCCGCAGTAGCCAGTAATAGAACCTAAACGGCTCTCACGGGTAGCCACATCGGAAATGTCTAATCTGTAAGCCATTTTAAAAACCTCCCTTAATTTTGAGTAATCTATTTTCATAGGTTACTATTTAATGTTATAAACTATTAACTCTTTTTCGCCAAACTGTAAAACAGCCCAAGCCTACTCTCCACACGGAATTATTGAACACACATAGATATTTATTTTTTTTTTTCGTAGAAAATAGGCGTGACTATTTCACAATACGACAGAACGGAATTATTATTAAACTAGCATTAATAAGAGTATCTTTCGGAAGTTTGGCATATATTACGCCGAAACCACCTTTTAAAATTGTAATCTAAGATATTAATAACCACCAATTCGCCAAACTGCAAAACAGTCGAAACCTATTCTCCACATAGTATATTGAACACACATAGATATTTAGTTTTTTTTTCGTAGAAAATAGGCGTGACTATTTCACAATACGACAGAACGGAATTATTTATTAAACTAGCGTTAATAAGAATATCTTTCGGGAGTTCGGCATAAACTTATACGCCGAAACCACCTTTAAATTTTAGCAATCTATTTTCATAGGTTACTATTTTTTGTATAGCATCATCTATGGGTAACTCCACGGAAAATGCCGTAATATCATAAACTCTTAAACCTTTTTCAACACTGTTGCCCACTCTGGAAGCTAAGATATATTTGCAATCTTTTATAACTTCCAAAATTTCCAGTACGTAACCACTAGGGTGACAACCTCCGCCACCACAACCACCACCGCAACCGTTACCGCACCCACTAGGTTGAATAGGGTCGGCACTAGTAGTGGTAATAGTTCTAACTTCAAGTAGTTGGTAAGAGCCGTGAAGCTCAACAGTATAAATATGTAGCTGTTCAGCCTTGCCAAAGTGTTGGTTGATATCTTTACCGTTAGTTGTTGCGACCGCAACGTTAAAAGCCATATAGTATCACCTCTTCGAAAATTTAACGCAAAAAGACCGTCCAACCCCAAAGGGTTAAACAGTCTCTAATACGTTTAGTCAACCATAAATTTTAAATAGCCCAGTATTCCTATAGGCTTTATCTTTGTTTTTGTAATTAAAGTATACACCCAAAGTTTTAATTTGTCAATGCAAAACTTAAACTTTGGAAGATAGTCCACAAACGCCCAAACTTGCCACACCTTTTTTGTAGAATATTATCCTAGTAAACATACTTTCTTAGTAGGATAATGTAAATATTTAAACTAAGGTATTGCCTTTTGTGAAAAATATGGTATAATGGTATTGTAATCCAAAGCGTGTAGCTAAAAATTTGGGAGGGTAAGTATGGTCGAAAAAAACAAAATATTGGAATCTTGGGTGATGGTTGAGCATCTTTCCGAGGGTGAATTTAAAGACGGCAAGTCTATGATAAGGTTCGACGAAATGCACAACAACGACTTCTATGGGTACTTTAAGGGCAAGCTTGGTGCTAGTTCAAATTCGGGGAAACAAAAGGGGCTTGTGGTATATGTTGGAATATTCAAGTTTATAGAGGTTATAAAGTTTCTGCGTGAAAAGTTTAAACTTCAGGAGAGTTTCCAAGATATACAGCTTGGCGAAAAGTTCAGTCTTGCGATATTTTTCAACGATAGACTTGAATTTCTACCCGATAAAACGTTTTTCACTGCGAGTGCGTACATAAACACAAAACAGGATTTCCCCTATGAGAATAAATTCAAAGAGTTTGAGGCGGAGTTAAAAATGAAACTTTCTTCAAAGTTTGAAAACACCTCATTGAATGCTTCAAAATTTAACGAAGCTATGGGGTTTGTAATCGAAAATTACGGCATAGAACTAAAAAAATGTCGTGCAAGGGTTTTAGGTAACGTCAATACCGATGCGGTGAACTTGCACTCTTTCTTTATTGAAGACCTCGAAACAGCGAAGTCTATCGAGACGGACACCCTTAACGGCTACCTTTACGGAAATTCCAATAACAGGGTAAATTTAGATAGCAAAAGCGACTCCCAAAACTTCAATCCTACGGCGTTTGAAAGCATTCTACAACCAAAAAATTACCCCTCGGGACGTTTCCCCACGAACACTAAGTACGCCCTTAGCTTTATGCAACAGACCGCCGTTAATATCTGTTTAAATGATGACAACAAGCCCATTAAAAGTGTAAATGGCCCTCCCGGAACAGGCAAAACTACGCTCTTAAAGGACGTATTTGCGGAACTCGTAGTGCGTCAAGCGTTGGATATTTCCAACCTAAAAGAACATACCCTTGTAGCGAAAAACTCCGAAACGTTAGGAGAGATTCCAGAGCATATTACCAAAAATAGTATCATCGTTGCGAGTTCAAACAATGGGGCGGTTCAAAATATCGTTAATGAACTTCCACTTGTTTCCGCTATTGACGACGACTTGATAGAGGAACTAAAAGAGGCGGACTACTTTTTTAAGCTTGCGAACTCCGAACTAAAGAGAGAATTTATAGAAAACGAAAACGGCAAAATAAACGTAACTCTGTCTTCCAAGCCATGCGTTGGCGAAGAAAAGTTTTGGGGAATGTTCTCCCTTGAGGGCGGTAGGTCGGACAATATAACCAAAATAATTACTGCCGTACAACACATAGTGAGCTACCTAAAAAACGAATACACCCCCGATTCTAGCATCTACGCAACTTTTTTGCAACAGTACAACAGCCTAAAAGCTTTCAAGGAAAGTGTCCAAAAGGAAGCTACCCGACATTCCAAAGGTGGCGAACGCCCAAGCTTTAAAGAAAGTTTCTTAAAAAAACTTTCCGCACTAAGAAAACCCGAGCCAAAACAGACTAGCGTAAATCCCCTAGATATGTCGGTTGACTACGCAACCTTGCAACTTTCAAACCCATGGTTTACCCGAGAGTTTCGCATACAGCAGTCACGACTTTTCATTACGGCGTTAAGGGTGCGAAAGCAGTTTCTGTACGACAATATCCAAAACCTATATAAATCGACGAATATTTGGGAATTTCAAAACAAGCATCTTTCGGAAAAAGAGCTTATTACTACCGCTTGGAGTTGGATTAACATGGCAATTCCTGTAATAAGCTCCACGTTTGCAAGTTTTTCTAGAATGTGCAGAAACCTTCAATTGCAAGCCTTGGGACACCTTTTTGTGGATGAGGCGGGGCAAGCACTCCCACAAGCTGGCGTTGGGGCGGTCTTTAGAAGCCGACAAGTGACGGTAGTTGGCGACCCCTCGCAGATTCAACCGGTGCTAACCCTAGATGCGAACATTCTTAATATGTTGTGCGAACGCTACGGCGTAACGAAAAAATATCTTTCTGACGATGCATCCGTGCAAACGCTTTGTGATTCGGCGAGTAGTTACGGCTACTACCGTAACCCCGAAAAGTCCGAAGATTCGTGGATTGGTATACCTTTGTGGGTGCATAGGCGTTGCGACTACCCTATGTTTGAAATTTCCAACAAGATTTCCTACGGCGGTTTAATGGTTAAACAGGATAAAGCTTTCGGTAAAACGGGATGGTTCGACGTTAAGGGGCAAGCAAATAATAAGTATGTCGAAGAGCAAGGGGAGTTTTTATGTGCAAAAATCAGTCAAATGGCTGAAAAAAATCCTGATATTCTCGACAAAAACAAAAAAGATATCGTGTATGTAATCACGCCGTTTTCCAACGTGGCACAACAGCTTGCAAAAAAACTCAATCAAATAGGTTTCACACGTCATAACGACAACAAAAAGCCTACTAACGTTGGCACAATCCACACTTTTCAGGGCAAGGAAGCCCCAATTGTGTTCATGGTTCTCGGTGCAGATGCCCAAAGCAAGGGTTCAGCAAATTGGGCGGTGAGCATTCCCAACATGATGAACGTTGCGGTAACTCGTGCTAAGAAAGAGTTTTACATCGTTGGCGACAAGAATCTGTACTTGCACCTCAACCGTGACGTAATTAACGATACTTACGAAATAATTCAACGTTTTGGCAAGGAACATCCCGAGAGTTTCGACTGCGACGTGGATAGCGTTATGAAGTCTTACGTCAAGCAACATCAAACGGTTATACCGTTCACTGCCAAACCGCAAGTTAAATATATTCAAGGAACGGTTAAATTCGTAGGCAAAGGAAAAAATAGCAACTATGCGTACATTATCGGGGATGACGGAAAACAGTACACTCTCTTTGAAAATACTTTCGCCAGATTGTCCCCAAACGTTCAAAAAGCCGTGCAGAGCGGTGCTAGAATTACGTTCACGGCAGATTATAAAAATTACATAAAACGTATCGTAGAATAAAAGCTTAAAGCGGAACACCATTCTTGGCATTCCGCTTTGATTGTAATAAGATATGATAGGGTCTCTATTTATTAGGTTTTAACGCCAACTAGGGAAGTTCAACCTGTAATAAATAAACCTCTGCCACCGTTACTGAAAATATTTTATTTACTTTTCGATATGCCATGCATAACATAACACATCTTAAATAATAACTCTATCCTAGATTTTAACATAGAAACTATATTTTGTCAATAGTTTTAGTAACGGTTTCACCTCATTTTCACTTTTTAGTATTGTAAGTTGAATTACTTACTTTCGTAGACTTCTTTTGCCATGCGGAACGTAGCCCACGCTTTAGGCCAACCTACATAAAACGCCGTATGTGTGATAATTTCCGACATTTCTTCTGCGGTTACACCGTGATTCTTTGCGTTAATAATATGGTACTTCAGCGAGCTATCAAGGATGCCACTGGACATCAATGCCGTAACTGTAATAATGCTTCTATCCCTTGCGGAAAGCTTATCTTCCCTTGCCCACACTTGACCAAATAACACATCATCGTTGAGTTCTGCAAACTTTGGAGCAAACTCTCCAAGTTCGTCTCTGCCGGCGGTTACTTTTGACATAATTAATTTACCTCACTTTTTATTGAATTTTCTTACCAAGTTCGTAGGCATCATTGTAAGCGGAAGTATTTTCAATTTCGCCGACGTGCCACGCACCCACGCCATAAATAATGCCTATTTCGTTAGCGTTATCTAGACAGTCTTCCGTAAACCCACGGAAAGATTCTACTGTACGGTTAAGGCTTTCCTTTTGGGTATCAGCGGAAGACATAATGTAACAAAAGTCTTTGTTGGAAATCTCTGTATACCTTGGCACGGTGCGGTCTATAAAGGTTTTCATTTGACCGTCCATAGTGTAGAAGTACACAGGTGTTGCAAGCACGATAACGTCAGCGTTAACCATTTTGTCAAGAATCTCTGCCATATCGTCATTTTGCACGCACTTGTGGGTGGTATTACAGACCTCACAACCACGGCAGTAGCCTATATTTTTTGAAGCTAAGAAAACTTTTTCAACGTGGTTGCCATTTTCGATAGCCCCTTGCATAAATCTATCGCAAAGCGTATCAGAGTTACCGCCTTTTCTTGGGCTTGCTGAAATAATTAAAACATTTTTCATGAAAATTTTTTAAGCGTTGTAGAAACGCCATTCCTCACTTTCCTATTTATTATTTATTAATTGATAAGCAGTGTCGTCCACGGGTTCGCACCATTCTGTGGAACAGTTTTCCCCTGAAACTTCTACTGCTAGGTGCTGAAACCATGAGTCTTTAGTCGCACCGTGCCAGTGCTTCACCCCTGCAGGAATATGCACCACGTCACCAGCCTTTAACTTCTGTGCAGACTTCCCCCATTCTTGGTAAAAGCCCTCACCGGAAGTAACTATTAACATCTGTCCGCCACCCTTATCCGCATGGTGAATATGCCAGTTATTACGACAAGATGGCTCAAAAGTTACGTTGCCAATAACCACCTGTTCCGTGGATAACATATTTAAATAACTCTGTCCAATAAAGTACTGTGCGTAAGCGTCGTTCTTGTCGCCTATTGGAAATACACTCAACTCTTTCATAATTTAGTCCTCCTCGACCCACTTTTTAATTAACTCTTGGGAATTACTAGCGTTACTTCCATGAATTGAAAGACCACTTTCCACTACGGCGTTGGAACACAACTTTTTAATATCCCTAACGCTACTCCCAAGACCGCTACCCTCATGTGTACAAAAGGGTTTCACAACCTTGCCTGAAAAGTTAAAGTGTTCTAAAAAAGTGAACACCGCCATGGGCATAGTACCCCAGTAGTTTGGGTATCCTAGATAGATTGTATCATACTGGTTAAGGCTTTCGGGATAAACCTTAAGTTCAGGACGTGCGTTACGTTTTTGGTCTGCTTGTGCCTCGGCGATGCATTCGTTATAACTTTTGGAATAGGGCTTAACTTGCTCAATCTTAAAGATATCTGCACCAGTTAGCTGTTCAATAACGTTTGCGACAATTTCCGTATTGCCGATAGTTACGTGCTTTAGCACCCCATTGAAATAGTTCTCATCTGCCCTTGAGTAGAAAGCAATAAGTTTCTTTGCCATGTTGAATACCTCCGTGTGTAATTTTCTACCTTTATTATAGCACATCCCCCCTTGACATGGAATTGCCAATATGTTAATATAGTGTAAACTAAAAGTTCATACTAATAAGGAGAGATAATATGTATAATCCATTGCTTGATACCTTTATAGCCGTCGCTGACTGCGGTAGCTTTGCGAAAGCATCTCAAAAGTTGTATATATCTTCCACTGCCGTTATGAAACAGATTAACACACTTGAAAGTCATTTGGGACTAAAGTTAACTCAACGTACAGCCACGGGGGTGCGTCTTACCACCGTTGGGGAAGCCATCTACAAGGATGCCAAGTTCATAATTGACTACTCGCAGAAGTCCATTGCAAATGCAAAAGCCACCGCCCTCAATTACGATACTACTTTTTGTGTGGGGACTTCACTGCTAAACCCAGCCAAGCCCTTTATGGACTTATGGTACAAGGTAAATCAAGACTTCCCACAATATAAACTTCACTTAGTGCCGTTTGAAGATAACCACGAAGGCATTCTTTCGGAAATCGGTCAGCTTGGAAAAAAGTTTGACTTCCTTATAGGTGTGTGCGATTCAAAGGCGTGGTTATCGTTGTGTAACTTTCTGCCATTGGGATGTTACAAAAAAATGGTGGCTGTTCCTAGAGAACATCCACTTGCTAAGAAAAAACTTATCCACCTTGAAGACCTTTACGGCGAAACCTTAATGATGGTAAAGCGTGGCGATTCTGGGGTGAATGACTTCATACGCAACGACTTAGAACGTAACCATCCTAAAATCCATCTAGAAGATACTCCGCAGTTTTATGACTTGTCAGTATTTAACCACTGTGCGGAGTCAGGAAACGTACTCCTCACAATTGAATGTTGGAAAGATGTTCACCCAATGCTTGTATCTATTCCAGTGGACTGGGAGTACAGTATACCGTATGGGCTGTTGTACAGTCTTAACGCCCCCGAGGACGTGTTGAGATTCGTAACCACCGTTGAAAATATGAAATCTAATTAAACCAAAATAGGGGCTGAAGTTCTATTCAGTCCCTAAAGTTATGCACTTATTTTAAGAAATATCTTAGGTCTATTACAAATAGGTTGGTGCTGTTGGGACTGTAGTAACTTCTGTCCTTGCCCAAAACCTTAAAGACCTCACTGCCTAGATACTTGCTTAACACCTTGGTGATATCCTCGTCATCGTAGTAGGGGTTGCTAAATAAGTAGGTTTCCCCGTAGATGGTTTTCATTAACAAGGCGTGGTCGAATATTTGCTCGGGGATTGCCTTTTCCAAGTTTTTAAGCAAGGGTATTTTTTGGAAATCCTCGTCATAATAGTATAGGTTGTACTCCTCGATTAGTTCGTCCAGTAGCTCCATAGAACAGTACGCACACTTGGAGCAGATAATTTTTTTATTAGCGTCGCTTAGTTGTTTCCAACTCATGCTGATTCCTCCTCGGTTAGTTGATACTAACATTATACCACAGATTTCACCAAAACACAACAGTATTTTGGATTTTCACGCCAAAAACACGTAGTATTATTAAACAAACCACATAGTTTAGTTATTTGAACATTTACACATTACATTCTTATTAAAAGAAAGATAATTTAAAAAATATAATATTCAAAATTGGTGGTTTGAAATATCAAAAATTTTACACCCTCACTGGTTTGCACATAGGTGTAAACCACGCATTTGTGTGGATACTTCAATATATTTAGAAATTTTTAAAGTAGCTAAAAAAAATCATTCCCAAGGTGCGTTAAGTACTTTGGGCTTGAAAAATTGAAATATCCAAATAATGCTACTTAAAAATGGGTATAGCTATCCCCTTGGCTTGAGAGCTGTTAAAAAAAATTCTAATTTTTGTAAAGACTCATGTAGCAAAAGGGTATAAAATCTCCCTAGGCTTTTGGCTGAATTTTTTTACAATTTTTGGATTTGTTAAATCGTACTGGCAATTATTTTGTCATTCCAATTTCGCATACCACATTCTAAATTTATATGACTGATTTGCATTTTTTTAGGTGGTTGCAAACCGAGGCTCTCACAAAAAATTTACAGAAAGTTTACAAATTTCGTTCCATATTCTGTTATTTTTAGTTTACCTAGGCTAACTTTTCCTAAAGATATCCAATTTTCAAGATGCTTTATTTTTCCAAAATTAGTTAAGCACAGCGGTTGTATTGGTAGTAGTTCAACACTTTGATGCCACTAAATCCACGGCAACGCTTACCAGTTTTGGGGTCAGTGACGTTGCAGTTTTCACTGACGTGGTACTCGTGGGAATGTTCTTTCAACCAACTTAGGACGGTGTTTCGTCTGATGACATCCTTGCCGTTTGTTTCGCACCAGTTGACGTAGTGTTCATATAGGTTAACGCTCGTAGTTGCTTGGTTTTCGTCGTATATTACCTCGTTGGAATCTTCCAAATATTCCATGAAATTGAAGCCCTCACGCTTGCTATCTTCCAGTAATCTCTGGGATTTTTCGGATATTGTGAAGTGGTAGCCATTGGATATTAGTCGCTTTAACCCCTCCAAGCACCATAGGAAGATGCCCTCTAATTCGTCCGCAATTATGTCGTTTAGGAGGTTTGGATTGTCGATTCTGTCCTTATTTTTGGGCTTTGTGCGGATGATTAGCTGTCTGCGGTAGAACCCGTCCGAGCGGTCGTACAACGCCTGTAACGACGCATTACTGAAGCACATGAGCCTTGTGTAGAGCGTCAACGCTTGGGGGGCTTGGTACTTCTGCTCGACCGTCAACGAGCCTCCGCTGACGACTTCCTTGATAGTTCCGGTGTGTGCGAACGCCCTCGCCTCGGTGTCGTCATCGATGTTCATCAACTTACCTACGCAGTTTGCGAGCTCGCAAGGTCTTTCCTGAAGTCTTTGGATGTGGGCGGAGTAAGTGTTGCTTGCCCCCAAAACTTGCTTGTAAATCTTACCAAGTAGACTTTTTCCTTCGCCACCGTTACCGACAATGAACAGTAATTTCTGTGCAGATGTCGTAGGTATGAGCCCGTAGCCCATGTACTCCTGAACCGTTTGGATGTCGTCCGCATCTAAAAGCTCATCTAGAAGTTTTAGGAACTTTTCAGGCTTCTTGGCGTTGGTGTCAAAATTGACATTCAACCTGTTCATGCACCATTCTTTATTAGGTGAGTAGAAAACTTGCCCTGTACTCCTCAACCTAGTGAGGTCAATAGTGCCATTGAGTACATGGATTTTTTTGTCGTCAGCTTCAGGTCTTTCGCAACCTGTGAACATCTTGATTGCACTAAGTAACGCATCTGCGGTTCTCGTAAGCCCTGTTGTGATGTATGTAGAGATGTCATCGATAATCTCACGCTTAAGTCCGACCTCGTTAATTTCGCCGTCAATATTGTATATCTTACCATCTATAGTACGGATATCTTTTTCGGCAATTTTCTTTTTGCAGTAGATAGTTTCGTTTATGAACATTCTGCCTCTTTCGGTCATTATAACCCACGTAGGTAGGTCTTTTGACTTCTTTTTCACCCTAATATTGGGATTGTTTTCCCAGTCGCTAATATGCTGAATAGCGGTCTTCTTGGCATAGTCGAATATTGACTTGCACTCGCTAGTTTTCCTGAACTCCTTAGCCTTTTGGGTGAGATACATATAGTAGGCAAGGACGTCTTCTTTTGTGTGGAGCTTGCCAAAGTAGTTGACAATCTCGGTGCTGTTGATGTTCTCAAAAGTCACTTCAGGGAACTCGTTATTTTCAGAGGATACTATATTAATTTCCTCGGGAATTACGTTGTTTTCGATATCTTTCATACGTTTGCACTCCTTGAAATATTTTTCACGTAGGTCAATATCGTCACACTTTTTGACCATACGGTTTAGATTTTCTTTTAGCAATTCTCTGCCACTTTGTAGCAATTCGTTGGCATCCTTGCATGAACCATAAATATCCATATCCGCCACCAAGCAGAAAATTTCACGGCGTTTGCACCCCTCGACAATCTGCTTTGTCGCCTTAATCCCCGCAGAATCGTTGTCCAGAGCCACTACAAGGGTCGTGTTGGGGTTCACGGTGCAGTTGGCGAAAAACCGCTCCACGTAAGCCGTAGACCCGATGGCGAGCGACTTAAAGCCCACAGTTTCGATGCTCATGCTGTCGATTGCACCTTCCACGAGGAACACAACCTGTGGCTCTTCGGACTTCAGCACGCTTGCGTTGAAGACTTGAGGGTCGGTGGTTTTCATAGCCTTGCGACCGTTCGTTTCGTCTTTCTTGTGGATGGCTCGAGCCGTGTAGCTATGTAGGTTTTCGGGGTCTCCGTCGGGAATTATTACCCTCTCAGTCTTCAGGAAGTCGGGGATTTGGGAGTAGTCGTCGTGGACGAACGCCCTAGTTTTTGGATGCACCCAAGCCTTTAAGTATCCGCAGTGAAAACGACGCTGAATCGACACAGGTATGCACCTTTGGGTCAAGTAGTCGCACTCTTCGAGGTGCTTCTC
>CAZWRW010000023.1:0-12558 GCA_964636465.1 uncultured Ruminococcus sp.
ATTTAGGAACGGTCACAGCCCGTTCCCTACACAGGATTTTCAAACCTCACAGATAATTAAAGAGTTGTATAAAATACACAACTTACTGTATGTTTTATTAGTGAAATTCAACAATAATGCAATGATTGTATTGCAAAAACTTCAAAAGTATAGTACAATTAAAGAGTATAAAAAATAATCTGTTTGGAGGATTTTTAAAAATGTCACTAAAGTTAAATACGAAGTATCTTGCTGGTTTCGTAGGCGAAGATGAACTTAAAGGCATCAAGCCACAAGTTGAAACCGCTGTGAATACGTTACATTCAAAGAACGGTCTAGGTAGCGACTTTCTAGGTTGGCTAGAACTCCCTACTAACTACGATAAGGAAGAGTTTGAAAGGATTAAGCAATCTGCTAAGAAGATTCAATCCAACTCTGATGTTTTGATAGTTATCGGTATAGGTGGTTCATACTTAGGTGCAAGGTCAGCTATTGAGTTCATGAAGTCTCAATACTACAACAACCTAAAGAAAGATACACCTGACATCTTCTTTGCAGGTAACAACATCAGTGCTACTTACCTAAACGAGATTATCTCCATAGTAGATGGCAAGGACTTCTCTGTGAACGTAATTTCCAAGTCTGGTACTACTACTGAACCTGCACTAGCTTTTAGAGTATTCAAGAAGTTAGTAGAAGATAAGTATGGCAAGGAAGAGGCTAAGAACAGAATCTTCTGTACTACTGATAAGGCTAAGGGTACTCTAAAGGAACTCGCAGACACTGAGGGTTACGAAACTTTCGTAGTTCCTGATGATGTTGGCGGACGTTTCTCTGTACTTACTGCAGTAGGTCTACTACCTATCGCAGTAGCTGGTTGCGACCTAGACAAGATTATGGAAGGTGCTAGACAGGCTCAAAACGACTTCATGGCAGACTTCGATAACAACGACTGCTACAAGTATGCAGCACTTAGAAACATCCTATACAGAAAAGGTAAATCTGTAGAGATGTTAGTATCTTATGAACCTTGTTTCGTACAGATGGCAGAATGGTACAAGCAACTCTTCGGCGAGAGCGAGGGCAAGGATGGCAAGGGTCTACTACCTGATGCTGTAAACTTCTCCGCAGACTTACATTCCATGGGTCAATTTATCCAAGATGGCTCTAAGGTTATGTTTGAAACCGTTATGGATATCAAGACTCCTAAGAAAGACCTATTCCTAGAGAGTGATGCAGAAAATCTAGATGGTCTAAACTTCTTGACTAATCAAAATATGTCTGTAGTCAACAGAAAAGCTTTTGAGGGTACTATCCTAGCACACACTGATGGTGGAGTTCCTAACATCATCCTAGAACTTGACGGCACTGACGAATTCAACTATGGTTACATGGTATACTTCTTTGAAAAGGCTTGTGCAGTTTCCGGATACACTCTAGGTGTAAATCCATTCAACCAACCAGGTGTCGAGAGCTACAAGAAGAATATGTTCGCTCTACTAGGTAAGCCAGGTTACGAAGACAAAAAGGCTGAACTTGAAGCTAAGTTAGGCTATTAATATCGTTTATAAGTAACATTAATGTGAATTTGATAATACAATTTGCCTTCGGCAAATCTGTGGGACGCAAAATTGATTTGTCGAATTGACATTATCAAAAAAATATACGCCATTACTATGGCAGAACGGAGTATTTCTATGATTAAACTTATTACAGGTAAAAAAGGTACTGGTAAGACTAAGATTCTAATAGATACTATCAACCAGTCTGTAGAGACTAATAACGGTTGTATCGTATCTATTGAAAAGGGTTACTCTCTAGGTAGAGCTATCAGCCGTAAGGTTAGAAAGATTGACACAGAAGAGTTCAACCTAACTTCTTACAATGATTTCTATGGTTTCGTAGCAGGTCTAATGGCTGGTAACTACGACATCAACGAAATCTATGTAGATGGTATCTTCAAGATTGCTGGTCGTGATACTGAAGACTTCGGTGCTATGTTGGATAAGTTAGCTACACTATCCAAGGGTGACGTAACTATCACTTTTACAGTATCAGCAGACAACGCAGACCTCCCAGAGTCTGTTACTAAATTCTTAGACTAATACTTAATATACTTAACGGAACGCCCATCGGGCGTTCCAAAATTGAGTGTAAACGTCTTTAATTTGACGGTCACATACCAAAAGTTTAAATTTTCAACCTAATGTTGAAAAAAACTATTGACAAGACTTTTATTTTATGTTAGAATAGTAACGTGATGTCACATACAATCTTATTAGAAAGTTAGGTGTTCAACCTTGAAACTCAACCTTAGACAAGTGTTTAACGTACTCGGAGAGAAAAAGACTCTCGACTTAAAAGTGCCTCTAGAGGAACTCGAAAGTATACGTAGTTTTAAGTTTAGCACACCCGTTTCTATAAAGGGTGAAGTTTATAATCGTGCAGGTATAGTAAATCTTGATTTTACGGTATCTTGTACATTGGACTTGCTCTGTGACAGGTGTCTAACACCTTTTCAGCGTGAATACTCCTATGACTTTAAGCACACTGTGGTTAAGTCCGTAGCGAGAAATCAAGACGATGACGAGTATATCATAGCTGATGGTGACTTCATAGACGTTACAGACATCGCTATTTGCGATTTGTTGCTACAGTTGCCTATGAAAATCCTATGCAAAGACGATTGCAAGGGACTTTGTCAACATTGTGGTGCAAACCTAAATGACGGTGACTGTAGTTGTACCGATTAAGATTTTTTGAACATACCGCTCATAAGGGCTGAATAATAAGGAGGTGCCAAAATGGCTGTACCAAAGAGAAAAACTTCCAAGGCTAGACGTGACAAAAGACGTTCAAGCGTTTGGAAATTAGATGCTCCTGCATTTAGTAAATGCACTAACTGTGGTGCTTTAACTGTACCTCACAGAGTTTGTAAAAACTGCGGTTTTTATAAGGGTGTTGAAGTTATCAAGCACGAAGATTAGTCTATCTTCCACTGTACTTACAGTAGCTTGAATTGAAAAAACAATTTGGAGGGGGATTTGTACTAATCTTCCTCTTTGTTTTTATAATCACGCCAATTTGCCGAAGACAAATTGCATTGTCAAATTGGCGTTAATTTTAAAGAGGTATATTTTTTATGGTTGAAATTACTGGTGTAGTCAAGCGTTCCCCTGCGTGGAAAGCCGAAGTTAAAAGCTTAGATAAGTTAGTATCCATAAACGGCAACGAAGTCGAGGACGTTTTAGACTATATGTTCTACTCCGCTGAAGACAAGGTTAAACTTGAAATCTTACGTGGTGAGGAAACTCTATACTTCGACATACTCAAAAGTGAGTACGACGACCTCGGATTGGAGTTCAAAAGCTTCCTAATGGACGACAAAAAGACGTGCCATAATAAGTGTGTATTCTGTTTCATAGACCAGATGCCCCCTAATATGCGTGAAACTCTCTACTTTAAGGATGACGATGCTAGACTATCGTTCCTACAGGGAAACTACGTAACCTTGACCAACCTCAAACAGAAAGATATTGATAGAATTATCAAGATGAGGTTAAACGTCAACGTATCGGTACACACCACCAACCCCGAACTACGTTGCAAAATGATGCACAACAGGTTCGCTGGTGATACTCTAAAGTATCTCAAACAGATGACGGATTCAGGTCTACAGTTAAACTGTCAATTGGTGCTATGTCCAAATCTAAACGACGGCGAGGAGTTAGAGAGAACACTCCACGATTTAGGCGAATTAATGCCAAATATCAGTAGTGTTGCGGGTGTACCAGTCGGATTGTCAAAGTTTCGTGATGGTCTATACCCTCTTGAGAGTTTCACCAAAGAGAGTGCAGGACGTGTCATAGATACCATGAAGAAGTATCAAGATGAGTTTCTAGAACGCTACGGCACTAGGATGGTTTTCCCATCAGATGAGTTTTTCTTAATAGCTGAACGTGAGATTCCATCCGCTGAATACTATGAAGACTATCCGCAGTTTGAAAACGGCGTAGGTATGTTACGCTCCCTTATGGATGAGTTTCAAGATGCTCTATCCTTGGCGGACGACTTGGCAGAACCTCGAAAAGTTTCCATAGCGACTGGTTACGCACCTTATACTATAGTACAGTCTCTCGTGAATAAAGCTACTCAAAGGTGGAACACTTTAGAGTGTAACGTCTACCCGATACTTAACGAATTTTTCGGTGAGAAGATTACCGTCACAGGACTACTCACGGCACAAGATTTGGTTAAGCAACTCAAAGGCAAACCTCTTGGCGATGAACTTCTGTTATCGAAATCCATGTTTAAATCCGATGAGGATATCTTCTTGGATGACGTAACCTTAGAACAGCTAGAGGAAACTTTAAACGTCAAGGTTCGCAAGGTAGATAACGACGGTTTCGCTCTGTTGGATGCTATATTGGGTGTGGAAATATAGGCAAATTGAATTATCAAATTGACGTTAAATATATAATATTTTAGGAGGAAATTTAATGGCATTACCAATAGTTGCAGTGGTCGGACGTCCTAACGTGGGAAAGTCCACACTGTTCAATAAGTTAATAGGGCAAAGGCTATCCATAGTTGAAGATACCCCTGGTGTCACTCGTGATAGAATATACTCTAAATGTGAATGGCTAAACCATGAGTTCATGTTAGTTGATACTGGTGGTATCGAGCCTAAAACTAACGATGTAATCCTTGCACAGATGCGTAGACAGGCTCAATTGGCTATAGATAAAGCTGACGTAATCATTCTAGTTACGGATATTAAGACCGGTGTCACCGCCAGTGACTACGATGTCGCAAGTATGCTCCAAAAGAGCGGAAAGCCTGTAGTTCTATGTGTAAACAAGTGCGACAACGTCGGAGAGCTACCTATGGAGTTCTATGAGTTCTACAATTTAGGATTAGGTGAACCTTTTGCAGTATCATCAGTGCATGGTCACGGTACTGGCGATATGCTCGACGAAGTATTGAAACTTCTTCCTACTGGCGAACATGAAGACTATTCCGAAGAGTATATCAAAGTTGCGGTAATCGGAAAGCCTAATGCGGGTAAATCTTCACTAATCAATAAAATTTCTGGAGAAGAGCGTACTATCGTATCGGATATTGCTGGTACTACTAGAGACGCTACAGATACAGTCATCGAAAATGAACACGGAAAGTACGTCTTCATAGATACCGCAGGTATCAGGAAAAAGTCCAAAGTAAACGAAAAGATTGAACACTACAGCGTACTCAGAGCCTACATGGCTGTAGACCGTGCAGATGTATGTATCATCATGATAGATGCCGAAACTGGCTACACTGAACAGGATTCTAAAGTAGCTGGATATGCACATCAACAAGGTAAGGCATCAATCGTGGCTATAAACAAGTGGGACTTAATCGAAAAAGATACTAATACTATGAATGAATTTCTAGAAAAGTTAAAAGTAGATTTCAGTTTTATGTCTTATGTACCTTTTATATTCATATCAGCTAAGACTGGTCAACGTGTGGAAAAACTCTACGATATGATTAATCATGTTCATGAGCAACACTCCGTGAGAATCACTACAGGTACTCTAAATGATGTACTCGCTATGGCTACTACTAGAGTACAACCACCATCAGATAAGGGTAAGAGGTTAAAAATCTATTATATGACACAAGCTAGTACTAACCCTCCAACGTTTGTGGTATTCTGTAACAAGTTGGATTTGTTCCACTTCTCATACAGACGTTACCTAGAAAATCAAATTAGACTCGCTTTTAAGTTAGATAACACTCCGATTAAGTTCATAGTACGTGAACGTGGCAACGGTCAAGACGTTAAGTAGGTGAAGTATAGCTATGGGTAAGTTTTTTTTAGCACTCATATTGAGTGCGGTAGTATCATACCTGTTGGGTAGTTGTAACTCTGCGATAATCTTCGTAAAGCTCCTCAAGGGCGAAGACGTAAGAACTAAAGGCAGTAAGAACGCTGGACTCACCAACACTTTTAGATGTTATGGTGCAGTTCCTGCCGTATTAACCTTGGTTGGCGATTTGGCTAAAGGTATCGTTGCGGTAATCATAAGTAGGTTGATTTTCAACCTCTTAGGGGTTGGCTTTAGTGATATCATGGAGGCTCTAGGTAATACCACTTGGGAACCTCTAGCCAAAGGTCACAACACGATATTTGTGGGTTATATTTCAGGATTCTTTGCAATCTTAGGACACATATTCCCTATATACTACGGTTTCAAGGGTGGCAAGGGCGTATTGGTTTCAAGCTCGATACTCTTAGTAATAGACCCTATGACTTTTTGTATAGTGATACCTTTTTTCATACTGGTATTAGTGATTACCAAGTACGTCTCAGTAGCGAGTATTTCTAGTGCGGTAGCCTACCCGATAATCACATTTGTATCGCAAACGTTAAGGAGTGGTTTCACTCCACAGGAGACTATACTACATACCATATTAGTAATTGGCACGAGTATCATATTGATATATATGCATCGTGCGAACATCGAACGCTTAAAGAACGGCACAGAGAACAAGTTCCAGTTGAAGAAAAAGAAAGAGGTACAATAATCATGGCAAAGATTACGATATTAGGTTCAGGTGGTTTTGGATTAAGTTTAGCTATCATGTGGAGCAAGTGCGGTCACGATGTGACAGTATGGTCTAACTTCACCCAAGAGATTGAAGACATCAAGAAGTATGGAGAACATAAGAGTAAACTTCCAAATGTAAAAGTTCCAGAGAGCATAAACCTCACTGATAATATAGAATGTATCAACGGTAGTGAGATAGTAGTGTTCGGTATACCGTCCAAGTTTGTGCGTTCGATAGCTAAGAGAGCTTCACAGTACATCACAGAAGATATGGTAGTAGTCAACACTGCAAAGGGTCTCGAAGAGGGTACTTTTAAGCGTATGAGCGAAGTCATACAAGATGAGATACCTCAAGCTAATGTGGTGATACTTTCAGGTCCATCACACGCAGAAGAAGTCGCTAGAGAGTTGCCTACTACAGTAGTAGTATCATCCACGAAGACACACTACGCCGAAAAGATTCAAGAACTATTAAGTACTCCAGTGTTCAGGATATACTTAAATACTGATATCATCGGTTGTGAGATTGGCGGTTCATTGAAGAATATCATAGCATTGTGTTCAGGCGTTTCGGATGGCATGGGATATGGTGACAATACTAAAGCCGCTCTAATGACTAGAGGTATCGCTGAGATAGTCCGTTTAGGAACATCCTTGGGTGCTAAGACTGACACGTTTTCAGGCTTGACAGGTCTAGGAGACTTAATCGTTACGTGTACTAGTATCCATAGTAGGAACTATCGAGCAGGTGTACTTATCGGACAAGGAATCTCCCCACAGGAGGCTGTAACCATGGTCGGCACAGTCGAGGGTTACGAATGTTGCAAAGTAGCGTACTCACTTGCACAGAAAGTTGGGGTATCTATGCCGATTACCGAGCAACTATACAAGGTACTATTCGAGGGCGAAAGCGTCAGGACTTCCCTACCTAACCTCATGGGCAGACCTAAACGCAATGAAAAAGAAGATATCGTGTTTTAAATATTTATTTATGGATTAAGGAACGTCCGTTGGGCGTTCCGATTTTTTTTATTAACGCCAATTCGATAATACGATTTGCCTACGGCAAATTTGCGGAACGCCGTGGACGGAGTTCCCTACAATACGATTCCCAAATCATTCCGCATATTGACAAACCGGCGTTATAGTGGTATACTATAAGTTAGAAGATTAGACAACATAGAACCTCTTTGACTTACTAACAAATTTATCACGTAAAAGTCATGTTATTTGCATAAAGTAGTGATATATTATATATTAGTAAGTTACAAGTAGGATATTCAAAATATTTTTAAGAAAGTGAGAAAATCTGTATGTGTAAAATTTTAGTCGTAGATGATGAGCAGAACATTAGACGTGTAGTCCGTGAATATGCTGAGTTTGAAGGTTATTCCGTTGAGGAAGCTGAGAACGGCATGGAAGCCGTCGAACTCTGTAGGAAGAAAGACTTCGACATAATCATTATGGACGTTATGATGCCTCGCCTAGATGGATACTCCGCTTGTAAAGAAATTAAGAAGGGTAAGAACATCCCTGTCATAATGCTTTCCGCTAGAGGTGAAGAGTATGACAAGCTTTTCGGTTTTGAAATCGGTGTAGATGATTACGTGGTTAAACCTTTTTCTCCAAAGGAGCTGATGGCTCGAATTAGAGCGGTACTCAAACGAAATCAAAAGGAAGATGTCACAAGTAAGAACGAAAAGCTATTGTTTGATGGTCTTGAGATAGACATTCCAGGACGTGAAGTCTATGTGGATGGTCAAAAGGTTGCCATGACTCCTAAAGAGTATGACTTGCTATTCTACCTTGCTAAGAATAACAACATTGCACTCTCTCGTGACAAGCTACTCGAAGAGGTTTGGGGTTACGATTTCTTCGGGGATGACCGTACTGTAGATACTCACATCAAGATGTTAAGAGGAAGTCTAGGCGAAAAGTACAGGAAGTACATAGTTACCCTCCGTGGAATGGGGTATAAGTTTGAAGCAGTCGAAAAGAATAAGTAAGGTTAAAAGAGCTAGAAGAGTCAAGAAAATCAAGAATAAGGTCAGCCTAACGAGATACATTTGGAGTGCTTTCATGGGCTTGACCGTGGCGGTAATCTTGTTGATGTGGTTGTTCCAAGTGGTATTTTTACAGAAGTTCTACATCACTATGAAAACCAACGACGTTAAAGAGGCTACCATCAAAATTTCACAGAGTTACGGCACTGACGGTTATGAAGATACCCTCAACGAAATTGCTAAAGATTATTCTGTAGCTATCAGGATAGTTAGCCGTTATGGTCTTCGTGATATATACTCAAATAACGATTATATGAGCGGTGCAAGTATAATCCATGGGTATGCGGATATCAGTACATACGTTAAAAGCATACAAGTCAATGACGGCTACTTCTGTCAACAGATATTCTCCCCAAGTAGCAACACTGAAACTTTTCTAATAGGCACGGCAATCTATGATAAAATCGGTGACATAGACTGTTATCTACTAGTGAACTCCAGTTTAGCACCAGTTGGGTCTACTGTGTATATCTTACAGAAACAGTTGATAATCATATCAATAATACTGTTAGTGATTAGTTGTATACTGTCGTACATAATCTCTAGGAGGATTGCTCAACCTATAGATAGAATCACTAAATCTGCTAAACGTCTAGCCAATGGTGAGTATGACATAGAGTTCAAAGGGGGCAACTATCTCGAAAGCGTTGAACTCGCTGATACTCTTACATACGCATCTAAACAGATTTCTAAAGTGGATAAGCAACAGCGTGACCTCATAGCAAACGTATCTCACGATTTGAGAACACCTCTTACTATGATTAAGGCTTATGCTGAAATGATTCGAGACCTATCAGGTAACAATCCCGCTAAACGTGAAGAACATTTGAACATCATCATAGAGGAGACCGACAGACTATCGTTACTTGTTAATGATATGCTTGACCTCTCCAAACTTGAAAACGGTGGTATTTCGTTGTCATTGGTTAAGTTTGATATCATGACTAGATTAACGGAAATCATTGAGCGTTATAAAGGTCTATCCGATAAGATGGGCTACCATATCACATTTACCCCTGATACTGAGGCTTTTGTAGAATGTGATATCGTGAAGATTGAACAGGTAATATACAACCTAATCAATAACGCAGTAAACTATACCGGTGATGACAAAAACGTCTACATCAAACAGATTAACGAGGATGGTTGGGTCAAGATTACCGTAACGGATACTGGTCAAGGTATTTCGGAAGAAGACTTGAAACTTATCTTTGATAAGTACTATCGTGCTAAGATGCGTAGAGAAGTTATCGGAACAGGTTTAGGATTGTCCATAGTCAAGGCAGTTTTGAACAAGCATAAGTTCCCATACGGTGTGCAGAGCAAACTCGGTGAGGGTACTACATTCTGGTTTAAAATCAAGCGTTGTGAAAAACCTGATGATATCGAACCTGAACCTGATAACATCGAAATTGAAAACGAAAAGCAATAAATTTTTGAATTTTAGGAACGTCATGATGGCGTTCCTTTTTTTAATGTCATGCAACAGAATTAGGTTATCAAATCGAACAAAATACTCTATTAGAGATTCCGAAAAATTAGGGAAAAAATATTAAAACAAGTTGATTTTTTTTTTAGAATATGGTATAATAAGTTTACCATATTTATTAGTTTTTTCTAATGTGGTACTGTTATTTTTTCAGAAAGAGGGAGGGTGCTTCTCCACACAAGTGATAAGTTTATGCACCTGTAAAATTTATGAATGTGAATAAAAAATATAGTTTTCTATTCGTTGAACTTTTTGTAATAGCCTGTTCATTAATAGTAATAGTCTACGCATGGCTTAATAAAGATGTTGCTTTTGTAATATTCGTAACATACTTAGTAGTGGTGTTAGTATCTGCAACAGTAGTGACCATCTATACTCTGTTTTCACGAAAGAAAGAGGTAGAGTTCAACAAGACACAGATTAACTCTGTGATTAACATAATCAATGCTAACGTAATCATCTGGCGTTCTGATTTTAATCAAGTGATTCCAAACCAAATGGTTAAAGATTTGTTAGGTATCCCAAACGATGCCACCAGTCTAGACTGTAGAAAAGTTCTCGAAAGACTTTTCACTAATGAGGTTTTCACAGAAGAGGGCATGGCTCGAATGCTCCAAAACAAGGGTGATGAGTTTTACATCACTAGTGCAGACGGTTCGGAAATGGTCACCGCATGGAATACTTCAATACTTTTGAAATCTAAAAAGTACTACTACTTAGCCTCCATAGGATTCGACTTAACCCAAATGAAAAAGATGCAGAATGAACTCAGTATCACGGCACAGAATCTAGCAGAATCCGAAAGCAGATACTCACTATCTATGGAACTCTCCGAGATAGGTATATTTCTAGCTGAAAAAGGTAGCTATACATACTACATCTCCGATGAGTTAAAAGATATGTTAAACTTCAATAGCAACCAAATCACCCCCACGGATTTCAAAAGGAAGATACATAAATCCGACCAAGCACTGTTTAACATATACGTCGGCGGTTTGATAGAAGTCGGTGGTGACTCCGAAACACACAGCATAGATATCAGGTTACTATCAAAAGATAATAAGTATCATTGGTATTTACATAGGTATAAATCAGTTATGACCGCCAACGGAAAATCTATCATAGGTGGAGCATTCATTGATATCACCAAAGACAAGGAAAAGGATGCACTCATTGAACGTTTGGCGTACTTGGATGAGATTACACAAATCGGTAACCGTAACAAGCTTATGGTCTCCGGTGATGAGCTTTACAAGTGTTCCAAAGAGTTGAACTGTTCATATTGGGTTATGGTTCTAGACATAGATAAGTTTCATATTATCAACGACATATGCGGATATAGTGCTGGTAATCTAGTGTTGAAAAATTTCGCACACTTGCTATGTAAACACGCCTGTAAGACTGGTCTAGTGGCACGTATCAGTGGAGATAACTTTGCTTTAGTCATCCGTGACAATGGAGACGTTGACCTCCCTAAGACGGTTATAGAGAACATCCAAAGCGATTTAGCCGAACTCACTAAAAATAAGTTTGCTACTAAAGAGTTTTCATGTTCAGGTGGCTACGCCTTGATGCCTAACGATGCTAGTACTTTTGCAGGTGTCCTAGATTGTGCAGAGTTTGCATTGTCATCCACTAAGGATAAGAATGCAAGTATCATAGGATATAGCAAAGCCATGCACGATGAGATTATCAATAACAGCAAGATTGAACAGGAACTCGCAGAGGCTATCGACAATAACGAATTAGCTCTATACTATCAACCTAAGATAGATATCCGAACGGGAAAGATTATGGGTGTAGAGGCACTTATCCGTTGGATTAAACCCGATGGTACAGTAATCCCACCATGCAGATTTGTGCCAGTCGCTGAAAAGAATAGCAAGTTAATCACTAAGATTGGTGACTTCGTTCTAGCTGAGGCTTGTCGTCAAAATAAGCAGTGGCAGGACATGGGCTACCCTAAGATTATCATGTCTATAAACCTAACTTCCGAGGACTTTTACAAAAAAGATATCAAGGAATGTATCGTGAACGTTCTGGACAAGACCAAGTTGGATGCAAAGTGGCTTGAAGTCGAACTCACGGAAAGCCTTGCTATGAAAGATATAGATAGTGCCATCAAGCAGATGCAAGGATTACGAGACATTGGAATCCGTTTGGCTATGGACGATTTCGGAACTGGATACTCTTCACTGAGTTACATTAAAATCCTACCAGTTACGCTAATCAAGCTTGATAGGTCGTTCATAGTTGACCTTGAAACCGACGAAATCGCTAGGTTGATAGTTTCAGCAATCATAGACATTGCCAAGTGTAAAAACATCGAGACCATCGCAGAGGGCATGGAAAATCCTGAACAGGTTAGAATACTTCGTGAGGCTGGTTGTGACTTTGCACAAGGTTATCTATATGGCAAACCTATGCCACC
>CAZWRW010000024.1:0-12266 GCA_964636465.1 uncultured Ruminococcus sp.
GCCTCCACTTTTGTGTATGGGTTTACTATTATCGAAGTAGCATCCGAAAGAGTTTTCAAGAAACCTGCATTCTTCAGCAACCTTTGAAACGCTAACGAATTGTTGTCCAATACGTTAGAATGTTCAAAATCCAACTTAGTTTGTGTGCAACGCCTATATTCCTCAGATGACACGATTATGCCATAGTGTTCATATAGCAAACTCAAAAACGTTCTGTAACTGATTTTGTGATTCGGTTTCACCAAAGATAATACTAGAAACTTCACCAAACTTTCGGACATGGTGAAACGTTCGTAAGTGTTTGTGATAAATCCCATCTGTTTGCCATAGAACTTAAAACTGTCTGCGGTCTCGGATTTGGCTTTGTATACGTTTTTAGTCCTTGGAATCTTCTTTTGAATCTCATCGTTAGAGTATTCCTCATCGGCAACTTTATTGATAGCTGTAACGAACTGCTCCTCAACGGCTTGAAAACTCTTCATGCTAAGCTGTCGAACTACCTTTGAAGATTTTTCGTCTTTCATATCCACTATGAACGGCACTCGCTCCTGAGCGATACACTTACTAGCACTAGTACACAACATTCTCATGACTTGAAACGCTACCCCTATAGATAACACCTCAACCTTAGTAATTGGATGGATTTCATTACTTAAATAACAGATTAACTCCTCAACGGTATACTTAGCACAATCTAGATATATACCCTTTGGAATGTATTCCATCTTGATGTTTACATAAAGACTTTTAGGATTCAACTCATCTAGACCGTTTTCTTTTTCCCAAGTGGATTGTATCCAGTTAGCAAGGTTGTCGAAAACTTTAGTCTTTGAGGTTATCAAGTGAGTTAGAAGAGTTTCTAAAGTTTGTCGTTGTGTGCCGTCGATATCGTAAGTTTGTAGATACTCCAAAATGTGTAAGTAGTAAGTAGCTCCTCCACGAGCTAAAAAATTGTGCTTGTCAAAATCGAACTTCATTTCAACATCTTTGTAGAAATCAACACTGCCATCGTCTAATAGTTGACTTCTTTTCTTAGCTGATGGCATGGCTTCACAGAATATTAAACTTTTCGATATTGGCAAAAGTGTCTTAGCACTCCAAGTACGATTCTTTAAAACTGCTGAATATCCTAAAAATAAATCTTGGATAGCCCAAAGCACCTCTTTAGGATTGCCATCATCATCACGTTGAATGTGTCTTTCAAGTAGTGCCACGGTTTTTAGATAGGTTTCATTATCCACTGGTAGCTTGGTGTCGTTCTTAGAGTTTGGATAGAATATAAAACGTCTAAATGCCATGTTGGGTTTGATGGAATATGCATACTCATCCTGAACTTGTGAATGAAACTTCATAACATCGCAAGATATATCGTCAGTACTTTTGGACGCTACAAATATAGACAGAAACTCTATCAAATACTCATACATTCCCTGTGCCTTTATGATACGCTTTCCCCACAACCTAAATGATATATTCTCATCTTTAACGTTTTCAAAATTTTTTGGATAGTACTCCATTAAATAGCTCCTTTCCGTGTTTTACTGCACTGCGATTAAAAAGTCGTCATCGTCTCTTTCAAACTTCAACTCTTTGCCGTTGTGGAGTATCTTCAATGAAAAACAGTCCTCCTCGTCTGAGGGTTCACAGTAGGCTATACATTGAGATTTTATGCTATCTATACCTTGAGTAAGTAGTGGGTTTATGTCCGTATTTATGGCACCGTCTAACAAATCGTTGAAATAGTCCATCAGTGGCAACGTAATGGGATAGTTTACCTTGTTACCATCTATGTATAGATACAGAACGGCATTTTCACAGCCTTTTAAATTTTCGTTCTCGATTTCAAGTTCAAGAGTTACGTTCCTTTTACGGATGTTTCCATACATACATTGAACGTCCTGAGTTATGGAAGTTTCACGTCTCATAGTTATAGGCACATCCGATTTGGAAAGTTCACCATTAGTAAATAGTTTGTTCAAAACATCAAAGATTAGTTTAACTTGTCTGTTCTTGTTTGGAATGCTTTTAGTCTCTTTAATCTTCAGCCAAGTGTTAAAATACTTTGAAAATATCTCCTCTGTGAGCCTGTCGTTGAGGTCGTCATCAGTTTCGAGGTTAAATATGTAGTACATTCTTTTGATGGAATATTCAAAATCTATAGTTTTTAAGTAGTCACGTTCGAGATATTCAACGATGCTGTGTAGTTCCTTAGGCAGTTTGGAGTAATCTCTAGCTATGAATAAAGCCTCATCTGCATAGATTTTGTTGACTTCATAGTCGTACTTGTACGTCTCACTGATGGATTTCATAGTTAAAGCTTTTTTGTCAACATCGAAACCGTGATAACCGAAAAAGTTATTTGAAAATAGGTAGTCAAAAACGTACCTATGTGAATGTATGCTTTTGACTTTGTGACATTCAAGTCCGCCAGTGAGTGAAAAAGTCAAATGTGCCGTGATGTTTCTAATCGTCATACGGTTGCCGTACTCCTGTTGAAACGTGTAGTGTTTGGTGACAAATTCCGAGACTTTGTCCATATATTTTCTAACCAGATTCACATTGAAACGTATAGGACAACTTTCACATTTGGAACAATTTTCACATAAAACCCAATTGTCGCTGTTACAGATGTTTTTTAGGTATGGTTTTACAAATCCTGAGTTATCCAAACTTGCCACGTTGATGACCCTAACGTGATACTCATCATTAGAGCCAAAACGTTGTACCTGACTAGAGTTACTGTCTAACATATCCATTAAAAGATTTTCGCCAACCAATCCGAAAACATCCTTAAAAGCCAACGTCAAAACGCCGGTGTTAGCGATTAATATAGAATAGTCTCCATTTTTTGAAAATTCTAAAGTCTGTTTGAGGATTTCTGTGCGTTTCAAGTGAGAAATTTCGCTAAAATCTTTCACATATAAAAGTTTTTTGCCATTTGGAAGTTTTAAAATCTCGATAGGTTCTAAAGTACAATTTGAATCGATTTCCTTTAAGATTTGCACTAATATACTAGTTTTGCCATCACCTGCATGACCCGTAAGCACGATAGTTTGCGGTTCTTCCGTCTTGAGAATTTCCAAAATCACGCCCCCGATAGATCGCTCTACCTTGACTTGGTCGTAATATCGGCTGGTAATTTGACTTTCAGCGAAAGCGTTTTCATTGTTAGCGTTCAACTGGTGCATGGTGTTCAAGTATTCGACGAATGGATTATTATTCATAAAAATCTTGCTCCTTTAAGAATTAAGTTCGATGTAGTCAAGCACTTGCGAAAGCCTTGCAAAATCGTCATCCGAGTTGAAAAATCCCACGCTAAACCTGACCGTTCCTGATGGAAATGTTCCTAAAAACTTGTGAGCCATCGGAGAACAATGTAGACCAGTCCGCACAGCTATGTTGTTTTCGTTCAAAATCTGCCCAATATTATCACTAGAGTAGCCGTCAAAATTGCACGACACTATCCCGATGGAATCTTCAGGAGCATACACAGTTACGTTGTTATGAGCATTTAGCAACTCCAAAAGTTTACTTTTTCCGTACAAATCTTTGGCGTATAGGTTTTCAATGCCAGTTTTGAAAATCCAATTTAGCGAAGCATACAGTCCAGAGATTGACAGCACATTGTGACTGCCTCCCTCGTACCTCGTAGGAATTTCCATAGGCATATCAAGTTCCGCAGATTGCACACCCGTACCCCCGTAGATTAGAGGTTCAAAGGTTAGCAACTCCGCACTTGCGACCACACCTGCCACTCCGAACGGTGCGTATAAGGTTTTATGACCAGCGAATATTCCAAAATCTGTGTGAGTTGCATTTAAGTCTATGTCCACTAAACCGGCGGTTTGAGCCATATCCAAGACGGTCGTTGCACCGTACTCCTTGGCTAACTCAAAAATTTTTTTGACAGGTGCTACCACTCCACAAACGTTACTAGCGTGGCTGATAACCACACATCTAGGCGGTTTACGTCTAAACTGAGACTCTATACCATCTAAATTATAGGATATATTTTCACGAACCATTTGCAAAGTTTCCAAATTAAAGTGTGACTTCTTTTGTAAATTGTTTAGAGTTCTTAACACGGCATTATGTTCAAAAGTTGTTATGTACACATTGTCATTGACGTTAAAATTCATGCCGTTAAGCACTAAATTTATCGATTCCGTGGCGGAACTCGTGAACACAACACGCTTATTTTCGCAGTGGAACAACTTCAACAGCAAGTTTCTAGTATCCTCAATGAGCCTGTTTGCCCTCGATGATAGGCTATACTGTCCACGCCCTGAGTTTACACCACACTCTCGATAAAATTTATCCATAAAAACGTACACTTCTTCGGGTTTTGGAAACGTCGTAGCAGAGTTATCAAAGTAAGTAATTTCCATATAATACACCACCTAATCACACATTTCAAGCAGAATATCCACCAAAACTTGACGCTTTTCACGTTCACTTATGGATTGTCCAAGCTCTTCAATCGCCCCAGATACGTCGTTATAGAGCAACTTTGCCACGTTGGAAAGTTCAGACTTTTCAAACACTTTCACGACTTCTTCACCATTACGGTTTAAAATGACCTTGCACGAAAAATTTTCATCTATGTCATTTTTATCCTTAGAATTATAACAATCGATAGAATCTTTCAACTCTTTGAGACTCTCTTCAAAATTACCAATCGTTGAATAGTTCCAATCGTTCAATCTCAACCCTGTAACGGTCTTGCAAAGTTTCTCCAAAAACGTATCTTCGCAAGTTTCGCCCTCTTTTATAAGGCTCAAAATACGATTTTCGCAGTTCGGAAAGACATACTCAAGCGTGGTAGGTTTTAATGTTTCATACCAATCCAGCACAGCTGACGTGGCACTTACGCCCATGTGAGCTTTAAAAATCCTTGCCACGATGCTTGTAACAGTTTCCATAAGATGAGATTTACCGAGGTCAAAAATGTTTTTCGTCTCACGAACTTGTTGCAATAGCTTCGTATCTACGTCACTTGCTCCAAAAGCTTTAGGCACTTTAACCATCAAAAGCTCTCTAAAGTTTTGGCTGTTCTGTTTTACCACATTTACAAATTTCAAGCTTCCTATCGGAATATTTTCGCCACTATGATAGTATACTTTCATGCTACTAGCACATTTAGGCAACGAGATTATCCAACGATTTATGCCCTTAAAAATTCCCATAAAGCGATTCGATTTCAACTCTTCATTTAGAATATAATCTGCAAAAATATGCTCCAAACCTTCTAGATACATCACTTTATTAGCATCCCATCCCTCAACTAATATGGAATAATCTTGTGGATTTTTATTCACATCGTTAAGAGTATCAGCGTTCAATTTGACTTCCTCACCTTTGTACATGATTGTAAAGTCTTGTGACATTTGGCGAATCACAACTGCCAAAAATATCGGAATTACACCTTTTTTTAGACCTATTCCAAACTCCACAGAGGTCAGTTTGTAGTATAGTTCTTGTAAACTTTTGCTTGTAGAATCTGCGGATTTAAGAAAATCATATATAGTTTTTAACATATTAACTACGTTAGAATCGGATGGCGTAAGAGTAAGTTCGCCGTCTGTTAGTATACCCGTTTGAATTAATGCACTCCTTAAAAATGATACATCTTGGCCGGTTCCACTTAGTCCAAAACTCCACGAAATTTCGTTGTTTAAGATGGCTTTTACAAGCTTGGTTCTGCTATTGATGGCAACCGTGGAAAGTTCATTTTTGTTAAGATTTTCGTTATTTACGATAGGCGTGTAAGAGTACAACTTGTCGCAAATATCAGACAACAGGTCACTCAACTGAGATTTCCTATGAATTGGATAAACTTTTTTGCGATAATAACATTCACAAGTATCCTCCACAGGATTTATGTACTTATTTATATACTTATCTATGATTGTTTGGTAATCTTCGATGTACACATCAAACTCTTCACAAAGGCTGATATCGTCTAAGTTTTGAGATTTCAACTCCACCAATGAGTAATAATCGTACAATACATCTGAAATATCATCGAAAAATTTTGGAATTATTATCACTGTTTGGTTGTCGTCATATCGAGAAACTTCTTTACTTATTGTTTTTATGTCATCATTTTTAGATAAAACTAACGCTAAAACTTTACCACTTGAATACTCTTTGTTTTCTATTGATTGATAATTCTCAACATCAGTAAATATCAAGTCAAAATATCTAATTGTACAATAAGTGTCATTATGTTTTGTAGGATACAAGTAATTTTCCAACATCAAAGAATTTAAAATGTCGGTAGCTGTAAATCTATCTTTAACTTTTTCTGAGTTTTTAGAGATTTCAAGTTTTATATCAACTCCTGAACTTTCTTTCAATTTTAGATATCCGTTACTTTTTTTTAAGTACACAATATAAAGATTATCAATCAAATAATCTATACAACTATTCACTTCCGTAATTGTATGTTGAGCATCTGTAAAAATGCTTACTATAATATCTCTAGTAGGTTGAATAGTTTTGAAGTAATCAACCATATAAAGTAATGCTATTGTTTTAACAATCTTCTTGCACAGTGAGTCTTCATCAACTTTGGAAAGAATACTACTAGCTAACTTATATGTAGCGTAAATATTGCTAGAACTCGCCTCTTTTTTCATAATTGGTTCAAAATAATCATAAAGATAGTCCGGCGTAATGAGAGAAAAATCTTCTTGGGAGTGTTCGATATAGTCGAAAAATGTATGTTTTTGCTTAGCAGATAAAAACGTAAACAACGTACGTTCATTTTGAGCAACTTTTTCCGAAATTCGTGGAAGCAAATACGTGGTTATCGGATGCAATGGATAGCAACTTTCAATAAAAGTTTCATTTTGAAGTATTCGTAAATACTTAACTTTTAGATTATCAAATTTTTCAGAATATTTAACAACAAAGTTTCTCCATGTAGGCTTTTTATGTATAACATTTGCGATAAGTTCATAGCTTTGTGAGTAGTCATTACTTAAATTAATGTTATCAAAACGTCCCTCGATACCACGCCAGCCATTAACCTTATCCTGTGGAAGATTCATATCTATGTAGTTTGAAATATCCTTATGGCAGATTAACATCAAATACATATTCAAATCACGATGCTTATTGCAAATTTCAGCTAAATCCTGCAAAAGTTTCGTATCACTTTCGGTAGCGGTAGCAATGCTAGTTTCAAGATATTTACCAAATTCGTCATAAATGATATACATACCCGCATAGCCATGTTCTTTTAACTTCTCATTTGTGGATATGTACATTTCAACCACGTTTGAATTTCCCCATGGATTGAATACACTTCCCGAAGTCAGGCTCGGATATATATCTATAAATTCATTGTAAGTTTTAACATCTAAGCTTCGTAGCATTTTTCTAAAAGTTTTTACGGTAACTTGAATGCTATTTCTAAATTTATTAAACGTTTCTTTATATTCATCTTCCCATAACTTGATAGTTTTCAAAGCACTGTCAAACACAGTATTTGGAGTCAAATCGCTTAATCCAAACGTTTTTAGTGACTGACTCAATCCTTGAATAAATGAATTTGTCAAACTACCACCGTTGCCATTAATCACAACTGGAAATAATTTTTGATTGCTTTCTAGATATTTAACCATCATATCATACAGGTCAATATCGTAACTGCGTACTTTACTAAGCAGATTTTCAAAAACAGACCTGTCTTGACTATTGGAATTCATCAGCAAAGATACCAGCACCAAAACTATATGCGATTTCCCTTTGCCGTAAGCTCCTGTAAAAAACTTTGCACGGCACGTAGATTCATGATATATCGAAAAGAACACACTTTCAAACACTTCCATTGCAGAAGTTGTTGGGATAAACCCTCTTAACTTGTCTGGGTTGTTCAGGTCTAACGAGATATTTACAGAACTTTCGAACCCTTTAGAAACTTCTATGTAATCATTTAACATAATAAAAACTCTCCAAAAAATCAGTTTGCTAAAATAACGTCAATTTAAACTTTTATAATACTTGTCAATACAACTTAAAAATGACATTTCAGTCTTAATTTTCACCACATCAAGCCCAGCAGTCAAAACGACATCCAAATAGCCTAAACGCTCCAATTCATATAGAATATTTATCAAATTTGCGGTGTCTAAATTGAATACTTTGCCGATATTTCCGATGTCGTTAAGCAATTTAGATATTTGAATCTCGGTTTTAGATTCGGCATTATCTAGTAAAATTGCCAAGACTATCAATGGTGGAATGTCATCAATATTTGGTCTAGATTTCCTATAAATTTTCTTTTCTTTGCTGACCAAATCAATCAATCCAAGCTCACTTAATGGGCATTCTACGTTGTTTTCGGGGTTGTCCTTCTTTGGATTAACCTTGGATTTTGGCAAATATGTGTTGATTATACAATTAAAATCATCCTCAATAGTTCTATCCGCTGGAACTTCTTTGAAACCATCTTGCATACGAATGACCTTCACCAAACGATTATGGAAGTCAACTTTTGAAAATTCCAAATAGTCAAACAGGTTGAAGAACACGTACCAGCTGGTAGCTAACTCCAAATTAGTGCAAAGTTTGTAATGTATCAACCACAAAGAGCCTATTTCTTGGAAATATTTATCGTGTTCATATATAATCTTGCCTAACTCTGTAAGAGTTTGATATCTTTTACCTTTACGATTTTCTTCTGTCAAACCAACGGCTTGTAGCCAATATCTCAGCGACTTGACCATATTAGAACCTATCCCAAAAGTGTCCATCGGATTAGTATTACCGCTCATGAAAACACTTCCGTCTTTATTAACGTTATAAATTCCTTTATATAGCCAACCTTTTCTTATGTAAAAAGTTTCGTGACCTCTAAACCTCATAATTTACAAACCTCTTGAATAAATTTCATGTTAAACTTTAGTCTTTAAGTACCTGTCCATTAAGCAACCGCCGTCAAGATATTTGGAAGTTACACACATTTTGCAACGTCGGCACTTGCTCTCATTGATACGATAAACTCCGCCAGTGATTGAAATTGCACCAAAATGGCATAAACTTTCACATTTTAGGCATTTTCTACAAGCGTTATACTTCCTGACTTGGTAGCCGACCATGCGTTGCAATGCTGAATGGTCTGCCACATTCATAGTTTTGACCTTCACTGAATACTCATAATCGTCCAAATTGAACGGCTGTATAGATAGTATAGGAGTATTGGTGTTAATATCCAACACAATAGTTTCATGAATCAACTTTCTACCCAACTCCTTGGATACCTTGCCAAATGGCACGAACATTCCAAGAAACTCATCTGTAACAGGACGGTTCAGTTTGTAAATTTTTGCGTTATCCTCCGCCGTGCAATTAGTGTACTGAATCTTGACATCCTGTGCAGATTTTACACCGTTACCACCTTGACGAGCTTTCCATTTGCCAGTATCAACGTAAATTTCAGGGTCAGGCTTGCCTAATTTCTTAGCAAAACTTATCAAGAAATTCCGCCATTTTTGATACTGTTCATGCATATAGATGTTTGACAAAAACTGTGCTCTTTCGTTATTGTTTGGACAACACCAACATCCAACCCTGTCATAGCCAAGGCGATAGGCATCGTTAAAGTCAACATCTTGGCTCAATAAGTACAACCATACGTCCACATCTTGCCACAAAAATATCGGAGAAGCGACTTTTTGTTTCTGTATTTTAACACTCTCAGCATTATCTTCCACACGATTGTACTTACTTCTACTTACTGATTCGCATTTTCTAATTCCGTAAAATGTAAGTATATTTTTGTCACGATAGTAACGATTCAAAATCCTTGTGATGGGACCCGTTTTGAACATGGAACAGCACCACCGCATCATTCGAGCAGGAGGACCAATGTCATCACACACGGAATAGAAATCCTGTTCCTTATTTTGGGCGATTCTAAATATAGTTTTTGGATTGTTGGCTCTAAAACGTTGTGCATATTCAACAGTTAGTGGAAATTCAAGCGTCGTGTTGCCGAAAATATGGACTATACTTGGATTGCTCAACGCTTTTACGACCAAATCGGCAGTTGCTGAACTGTCCTTACCGCCCGAAAATGACACAACTAAGTCCTCAACAGGATACTTACTTGCCTCTTTTTGTATAAAACTGTGTGCCTCATCAATTAGATAGTTTAAGCGGTCAGCGTTTGCGGTTACAAAATTTTGTATACCCAAGTCAAAAGCTTGATAACTATTGCTTTTCTTGTAAAGTTCCAACTGTGATATGATGTACTCAGGTGTGTACTTTTGATAGTGCTTTGAGGTTATCGTGATAACCTTGCCATCCACATAGTAGCGATTGTTGTTAGCCCAAACGCACGTATCTACGTAGGCGAGTGGCTTGTCTAGTAAAATTTCCAACAGAAGTCTTTCTTCCGGAAATACTGGGCGAACGTCCGCAGATAGGTACTTTAGACCACTTCCGCATACGTGACACATCAAACTTTCCAAACTGTTCGCCGACCTAACATGGATAGTGTGGCACTTCATACAAGTGTAAACCTCCACAGGTATGTCCTCCACGGTCTTTTTACCACATATTTCACATACCTTTTGCATAGTTTCATGCTTACAATTTTTGCACCACATACTACCACCTCACAGAACGAAAAAAAGGCATAGCTGTCCCATAAAGGGACATGACTATGCCTAATATTATCCAAATATTTAAAACGTCAAAATCAACTAAGCGGAGTAAACTTCCGAGAGTTTTGTGCATTGTGCATATATAACTATGGTTGCCCCCCCCCGATTTTGTGAGGTTTGTACAATATCCACAAAGCTTTCTCATTTGATTTTCACTCCCAACTTTAAGTTTGATTTTGATATTACTATCATTACCGTTTTATTATAACACCGTTGGAGTACTTTGTCAAGACCTTTTTTTAACTTTTTAAGCTTTAGTCTCTGTAGAATTAGGAGTATCAGGTGTCGTGGCAGTCTCTGCATTTTGTGCCTTTTCCGCCTCAAGCTTTGCTTTTTCTGCTTCGAGTTTTGCTCTCCTTTCAGCCTTGGCTTTGATGGTAGCATTCATCTTATCAATTTTTTCTTGCTTTAGTCTCCTCTTCTCTGCCTCTTCCGCCTCTCTTATTTTACGAAGTTTTTCATTATATCTACGTTTTCTACGTTTTTCTTTATAAACCATATAATAGAGTAGGTATATAGCTTTCTTGTACTCAACTTCGTCAATTTCCACGTTGGTTGGAGTTGGTCTCGTAATAGTTTCCGGCATCTCAACTGGGAAATCTTCATCAGTACCCTTGAACTTTGGCTTGACCATGTCCATATAACTAGCTGGAATTGCATAATTATGGTCTTTAAATTCGACTATGTAGTTCTTGTTAATGATGGTTTTACTATTCTCTATCCTGTACTCACCACGATAGTTTACGTTGTTTAAGTCTAGAGTCTTACCCTTCTTAGGAACTTTACAGTACTTCATATTTGGAAACAGTATGAACCTATTGACGTTCAACTCCTTACCCGTGACGGTGTCAACATAGATAGGGTCAACCCTTAAACACTCACTCTTGGTCTTGACTATTTTCACAATCTTAGCTTTGCCCATGTTAAGCACCCTCACTAATGTGAAATTTCTCAAGCGAAGAACCTCATTTATGTTGGCTTGAATCTTCTTCTCTTCCTCTTTATCCTTTGCGATGGATTTCAAATAGTACAGTTGAGCAATCTTCTTACTCAAAACTACTAGTGCCTCAGCAATGTGGTTAAGCGAAATTCTGCAAGAAACTTCTTTCATGTCCCATTTGAAGTATTTAACATAATCATGTAAGTTTATATTCTTATCAGAAACACTATTCAATGCTGCCTCTAGGAACACTTCTTTCTTTTTTGCAGTTGGAATCTTTTCTCCTAAAACTTCCTTAGTAAACTTCACGAGTTCTGGCTTTTTAGCCTTTTTCAACAGCTCTCTTATTCGGAAATCGTATCTAACGTACCTCGCCCATATACTTGGGGGTTGCTTTTTTCCATTCTTGTCTTTTTTATACTTCTTGCCTTTCTTACCTTTTTTGCCCTTTTTGCCTTTACCGTCCTTGACTTCCTTACCGTCTTCAGCCTTTGGAGTGTCCTTGACTTCTTTACCGTCTTCAGCCTTTGGAGTATCCTTGACTTCTTTACTATCTTCTACTTTTGGAGTATCCTTGACTTCTTTACTATCTTCCACTTTTGGAGTATCTTTGATTTCTTGATTATCTTTCACAATATCACCTCATAATT
>CAZWRW010000025.1:0-12240 GCA_964636465.1 uncultured Ruminococcus sp.
GAACGGTCACAGCCCGTTCCCTACAAAATTCCGTCGTGCAATCACATAGAATTATATCGAATTGGCGTCAATTAGTTTGTGGTATAGATTAATCCACTTCGTAGTAAACGAACTTGTTTACTATCGCTGTGATGATTCCCACAGCTACCATTACTATCAAGAAGTAAGACCACGCCATAGCTGATGACCTACCGAACTCCCAGTTCTTTTGATACTCTAGTACTAACTTCATAACTGAGTTAGAAGTATCTGTAAAGCTGTCTATGATAGTAAATATTAAGTTTGCTAATATCATAGGGGATACATAAGGGAAAGTAATCTTCCAGAAGTATTCCCAAGCGGTAGCACCCTCCATTTGAGCGGCTTCTCTTGCGGACGTTGGTATGTTCTGTAGACCGGCTAAGAATATCAAAATCTGTATACCGGAGTTCCACACCAAACTGAATATATCCGTCGTTATGGATTGTATCGTTTCTGTGAGGGCATCACTTATGCCATAGATACCTATGAACTCCATCAATTCACCGACTAGGTCAGTTTCAAACATGGTAGAGAACTGTGAGGCATCATTACTACCACTGGAGGACATATCTCCTGAAATGATGGCGTACACTGGACCCGTGGCTACTATTACAGGCAAGAAGAATACCGCTCTTGCGAAACCTCTGCCTTTGAACTCTTGGTTGAGTATTACCGCTACGAATAACGAAAATACTATGATTAATGGTGTCTTGATAGCGGTATTTTTAAGTACGCTCACTAGATATTGTACATAGTAAGAATCCTCCATGAAAGCGTACTTGTAGTTATCTAGACCAATCCAAGTGTAGTCCATACTACCAGTGTTAAGCTCTATATCTCCGAAAGAGTTTCTCAACGAGGCAAACAGAGGTATCAAGAACCACTTGATAGTACCCAATAACCATAAAGCTATGAAACCGTAACCATACATTCCCTTACGTTTTTCGTAAGGCATTTGAATGATTTTCTTGTTCTTTTTACTCATTATTTAGAACCTCCTCAGTAGTTACGAAGTCAGAATAGTAATAGGTGGAGTTGTTCACTTTTACAGACATATTGGAAAGGTCTACTTCGGTCTTAGTGCCGTTTTGATATTCCGTATAGATAACGTCGCCATCTTGCTTGTATGATATGATATAAGAACCACTTACAGCATCAAGGACGTTTTTAGCGAAACTGTACTGTTGTGAAGCGTTTTCCACCCAGTATGAGTAGTTAGCATAGTAAAGGTTGTCGAACTCAGTATCTTTTAGAGTGCTAGTCTCTTCGTAAATCATATCGTAACGAGGATTCATTCCTGTAGCGATAGCTTTTAGAAGTAAGGTATCGCTGTCCGCACTTGCATTGATAGGTGTAGTAGCTAGTGGTGTAACACCGTGCATCACTATTTGATAGAATGGTACATCTTCGTCAAAGATATCGTAACCACTAGAACTTAGTGGAACGTCTGTGATGTGGTCTAAGTATGGTAGGGTATATTGATTTGCTCCTACACCCAACACTGAACCAACTTCCGATTGCAAGTTAGCTAAACTATCCGTGATGGTGTTAGCCATGCCATCTCTAGACATAGACTGTTTTCCGTAGTCGCCGTAAAGCTCGGTGGTCATACCGCCTATGGATACACCATTGATATTTGAGTTCTTAGAGTAGTTACTAGCCAACTTTGAGAATATAGTACTCAAATATGTAGGCGATAGCAACGAGTAAGAATCTTGAGAGCTGTCCTGTTCACCGAAAGCTAAGTCATAGGAGAGTATCCTAGAGTATGAACCTGAAACTCTAACGTTGGCATTTTTGAAAGTGTAGTAGCCCTCACCTGATACGAAGATATCATTTTCAACTACTGGATATAGTGAAAGTCCATTGTTTGAAACATACTTTGAAAGTTTCTTGAAATCACTGTTACCGCCCAGCACATTGGATGCTGTAGTCTTATAGTCAACCTTGTTTTGAATACCTTGGTTAGTCCAATTATGATAACTTATTACCATATCGTCAACGCCGTTGGATTTCAACTGTTCAAGTATGCTTTTAGCCTCACTAAATGATGTTATAGAAGTTTTAAGTGTCATAGGTATACCGCATATTGGAGTAGTCTTTTCTACACCGCCATAGAAATCCACGTACATATTTGAGGTGTTAGACTCTTCATTTTGAGTGACGTTGCCCTCACTTAGTAGATAGTTTCTGTAACATTCAGCTATGTCAGTGTAGTCTAAATCGGAGCTGTACAACGGATAGTATCTAACCTCTATGGTATCAGTTTTGATACCGTTCTTTTCAAAGACCGTTAGAGGTTGTTGGTCACCGCTCATGTAGTAGGTATCAGTGCTACGGAGCGTAAACTCAAAGTTGCAAATGTTGTAACTACTCTTGGACTGTATACTTACACTGGACTTTATACTAGCATTGGTGTCTCCTTGGACTGCTACAGCCATTAAGCCGTTGCCATCATCACGGACTACGCCGAACATAGGAAAGTATACTTGTTCCGTGACCGCTGCCGCTGAAGTAGGTACTATAGCCACATCCGAGCCGTAGACTTTACCACTGTAAGATTTAGCTGAGGTTTTACCATTGTTGAAGTTTATCAACGCACCTGAACCATCTGGAATTACAAAGTAACCGCCGACATCATCACAGGAGACCGCACCCATACTGCCTAACAGTGTCATAGAGGTGACTAACTGTCCATCACTATCGGAAGAGTTTTCTTCTACTATCTCATCAGTGTTTACTACCACCCTAAGATAACTACCCTCAAGAGTATACTCTACTGGGATGGTAATCTTCGCTTTAGTGAACTTAAAAATAATCCTGATACCATTGTCTATCTCTTCGTATTCGACGTTGTGAGTCTTACCGGAACGCATATTTGAAGTACTTCTTTCAGCGGGTTTACCGTATGTAAAAGTCAATGCAGATTTCAACTCTTGTCTTAGAGTGTTAGTAGCGTTCACATCGCCCATGGCGTTGACTGGTGAAGACCACCATATATAACCGTTCGCCTTGTTCTGTAATGCGAGGAGGTCTTCATCGTCATCCTCATTCTTATTAATTTTAAGTATGAAGTTACTATTTTCAGCGACTTTTTCCATACTTGCGAACAGTTCCGCCTCATCACGAGCCACAAAGTCATCGTCTACGGCATCAGGGGTGACATCTTCTGTGGTATCGGAAGTGGTATCACTTTCGGATGTAGTAGTAGCAGTGTCATCTTCTGCAGAAACCCACATTGAAGATGAACCTAAAGTGGTAGTAGTCAGCATGGAGAGTATCAACGTAGTAGCTATGAACTTCTTAATAAACTTATTTTTCATAATCTAATCCATCACCGACCTTTCTAGACTTTTAACCTGTACGCAATCTCTGTGTAGACTGAGTACACGAATACATATACTTGTTGGAATAGTGACAATAGTAGCACTATCAAGAAGAGTATTATAAGCATGGCTACTATGGTCAAGAAGATGTCAACTATCGTCTTTAGTACTGAAAATTGATGCACCGTCTTGATAGCCATAAATAGAAGTATCACGCTCCAAAGAGTGCCTATAACCTCTATGGCTTGTATGAATACGTACTCATCACGAACTAAAAAGTGCGATAGAAACGTATTCACTAAGAGTTGTACTACATAAGGTATCAAGGCGTAGGCACTGAATATACATATATTTTTCAGTGTACCCTCGCCATCAAGTAGCGTACTGATAGCCCAGTTACCTATTACCCATACCGCAAAGATTATTATACTCTTGACCAAGTACGGTATGATATTAAACAGTTTATCCTGTACCACGTAGAATTGAAACCCGTAGAGTCTATCGTAGGCAACCTGTGCCACGAACAACATGAACACAATTATGAAGGAATACTTTACAGAACCGCCATCTTTCCAACGGAGGTCTTCGTAACCCTCAAAAGGGTGCATGACTGTATGTTTAACCCACTGTTTCTTAGTTAAGTCCATCATTAGACCTTCGCACCTCTTTTCTTTAAGTTGTTATTAACTTTCCACGATTTTATCGATTCCTTTAATAATTCAAACAGTGTAATCTTTTTCACTCTCTTCAATATGGAGTTCACCAACCATATTAAAACTAAAAGTATGATTACGAAACTCACCAAACCAAAGTGAGAATCCAACCAATCTTGACGGTAACCCTCAAAAGCCTTATTGTAGATACTTCCGTTATCAGCGAGTTTTGCGTACTTCATAGCCTCGGCGTACTCACCTGAGTTTAACTTAGCACTTGCGATACCTAAGTAAGCTCTACGATAGTTACCATCACGTTTGAGAACTTCATACCATGGTGATAAAGCTTGTTCATAGTAGCCATCATTGTAGAGGTCTGTAGCCTCATGAACGATAGAACCGAACTCTGTTTCGGTAAACACTGTGATGGTGTTCTTCAAACCGTCAACTACATAGATATCGTTGCCTTTAGATTCTAAAGCGGTAACCTTTTCAAAACCGCCCAACTGTTCGGATGTACCACCCAATATGAACATCAAGTTACATTCTTCGTCATACTGAAATACTCTACCTGTGGTTAAGTCTAAGCAGTTGATATAACCGTTGTCTGAGATGTCTATATCAGTCATAGCGACGGTTTTAGTGGTATCTGTTAGGGTAGTATCGTCACCCCAAGTGACATCCACGCTTTCAAAGAGGTCGTCACCAGCTGGATTTACCTTCTTAACGATGTCTGTATTTTCGGATTGTGTACACGTATATATGAAACCCTCGTCGTCTATATCGAAGTTGTTGAAACCTACAGGGACACTTCTTGAACGACTTGCTAACTGTTCATCTGTGGAGACTAAACTCCAAAGATAGTTACTGATAACTTCAGCGGTCTGTTTGACCTTGTTTGCACCGTAGAATCCTACGAACTCACCATCATTTTTGTACATTACCGCACCGCTCGTGATGTTGTTCACTACGATGTATACATATCCAGCACTATCCACCAAAACTTTTTGTGGTAGGAACGTCAACTCTTGTGGATACACCTCAGAAGTTGGCTTAGTGTATTCAAACACAATGTTGCCATCCATATCGGACTTTATTACCCTAGAGTTTTTGTTATCTGCTATGTAGATGTACTGATTTTCAGTATCCACGAACACGCCCATAGGATTGTTTAACGTGGTAGGTTTACCATCTAGACCTGTGAACTCATCATAGATTTTAACCACTTCGGACAGTTCACTATCTAGGACTACTATTCTGTTGTTGCCTGTATCGCAAAGGTAGAAGTAGTCGTTATCATCCTTAAAGATATCGCTAGGGGATGAAAAATGTTCGATACCCAAATCTTCTCCTGAAACGCTCCTTTCAGCCAAGTAACCCGCCTGTGATGGTATGGCTTCACCCCAAGTGTCGTAGTTGTACACGTCGTAATGTTCGTCTGCGTACACTGGAACACTAAGACTTCCCATTGCAACTACCGCCGTAAGCACACCTGAGAGTATACTCTTAATGCGTTTTCGCACGTGTCAATTCACCCTTTCTATATTGAAAATTTTCTTGATAATTTCATGCTATCCTTAATCCTTAATACCCGAATGTGCCATAGTTTCGATGACATTCTTCTGTGCTAGTATGAATATTAGGATAGGAGGTATCAACATAAATACTGCTGATGCCATCGCTACACCCGCACGAGCTAAACCAGCTGATGCTGCCTGTTGTACTACTGTAGGCAAAGTCTTATAACTTTCATTGTAGACTAATCCATTACCGGATATGTTCCATGCATTTTGGAATGCAAAGATTATCAACGTCATAAGAGCTGGTTTTTGATTAGGCATTACTATTCTCCAACATATTGTGAACATATTAGCACCATCGACTTTAGCGGCTTCTATCATAGCGTCAGGAACTTGTGACATAGACTGTCTCATCAAGAACAAGCCCATAGGTGTAGCTATAGATGGTAGTATCAAAGCCCAATAGGTGTCTATCATGCCTAATCTAGCCATTACTATGTATTGCATGATGTATATTACGTTACTCTGGTACAACAAAGATACCACGATTATTGAGTTTAAAGTTTTATTTCCTGGGAACCTACACTTGGCTAGTACGAACGCCGCCATAGCGGTCACGAAACAGTGACATACAGTAACGGTCACCGTGATGAACACACTGTTAAACACGTACCTCGAAAATGGTACCCATAAATCGTTGGCGACCTTGAACATATCTTTAAAGTTGTCAAGTGTTGGGTTTAAGGTGTACAACTTCGGTGGGAATATGAAAAGCTCTTGCACTGGCTTAATAGACATGACTACCGCTAAATATATAGGCAATGCCATAAAGCTACCAAGTATCAACAAGAATATGAAAATTCCAGTGGTGCTACCGACTTTCGTACCTGCCTGTTTGTTGGACTCCTTCATCTTTTTAGTGTCGACCATTAGTTAAATTTTCCCTCCCTTAGTCAAGATATTTGTTAAGTACGGAACTTATCACCTTGTTAGCTATGTACATAGCTATGAACAGAACCATACATATTGCCGAAGCGTAACCCATCTCATAACGAACCCAACCGTAGTCATAGGCGTGGGTCATGATGGTGTGTGCTGCATAGTCTGTACTTGGGAAACCTACTAAGTTTCTACCTACTATGTCAGCTGTAAACGATGACACTATCTGCATAACTGCTGCGAACATCAACTGTGGTCCCATGGATGGTATAGTAATATAGATGAGTTCTTGCCATCTGTTTTTTATACCCTCGATAGCTCCTGCCTCATACTGTGAGCGGTCTATGTTTTGGAATCCTGCTCTTAATGCTAGGAATCCTGCACCTAAAGATATCCACATCTGCACGATGATTACTACACCTAATATATAAGTTGAGTCTGTCAACCATTGTATAGGCGAAGTTATGATACCTAAGTTTATCAACATGGAGTTTAAATAACCATATGAGTCACCACTAAAGATTAACTGCCAAACTGTATACACATTAGCCATAGATGGTGCATAGAATATCAAAGTGAAGATAGTCTTTAGCTTTGGATGGAGTTCGTTAATCAGCCACGCCAACATGAAACATAGTATGTAACTTATTGGTCCCGTGAATATTGCGAACACTAAAGTAACTCTAATTGAGCCTATAAAAATCTTATCGGATAAGAACAGCGTTGTGAAGTTCGATAACCCTACGAACTTCGGAAACTGTACCATATTGAAGTCAGTGAAACCCATCGGCAATGAAAGACATACAGGCACTATGGTAAACACCAAGAACAGCAACATAAAAGGTAACAACATGAAGTAGCACTCTTTATTTTGCCTAACTTGTAACCAGAGTAGTCTGCGACGTTCTTGTTTGGTTTTAACTCCAATCTTATCGTTATCAATCAAAAAAATCCCTCCTAAATCCGAATTTTAATGTAAAATTCCATGCTGTTGCATGGTGGAACGATATGAGTATCATTCCATACGAATAAATTAACGTGTCTATATACGTCGTGAATTGGTGTTAATCCAAACCGAGGTTTTCACGTTTTCTAGTAATTTCTGCGTTGATATCTCTGTTGTACCACATGAGTGTATCACGTGGATTTTCAGCGTTGTTGACGGTCTCTCTAAAGGCGTTCATGACGTTTCTAGTTACCGCATAGGATGCTGGTATGATAGGAATCTCTTGAAGTTCAGCCTGTTGTGACTGTAGCTTATTCAACTCACTAGAAGACCATGATAAACTCTCAAGGGCGTTTAGGTTTGCGGTATCGAAACGACCCATTTGACCCATTAAGCCTTCAATAGATGTGCTATACTCTACTTGTACATCATCGGATGTGAACCACTTTAAGAACTTCCAAGCGTTTTCCTCACTTGAAACCTTATTGAACACGATAGCACAAGTACCTCCTGAGTTAGTAGCATGAGAAATCGTGCCATCCTCTTGAAGTGTACCTGGTACAGAAGTCATGTCCCAAAGTCCGCTAATTTCAGGGGATGCGACAGTCAACTGATTAAAGAACGTGTAGTTCTGTATTACGATAGGATACTCACCAGTTCTAAAACGGTTGAAAGCGTCGTAAGTTTGTTCAAAACCGTATTTGGTATAGAGGTCTGTCCATTGTTCAAAAGCTTGTACAGCCTCTACGTCGTCAAAGTTGGATGCTGTCAAGTCGTCATTGTAGTATGAGATACCCTTTTGTAACATCAACGTAGCGAACGTGTGACCCGCTTCAGTAGATGCGGAAACGTTTACAGTAGGAGTAATCAAACCTACAGACATATAACTACGTTGGAATGCTGGTAACATCTCTATGAGTTCGTCCCAAGTTTCAGGGGCGTGAGTGAAACCTAATTCGCTAAGTACGTCTTTACGATAGAACATCATAGGGAAGTACTGCTGTAATGGCAATGCATAGGTTTTACCCTCATATTGATACGGCACTGTAGCATTCTCTTGGAATCGTGATGCTACTTCGTCATAGTCATCAAATTGTGATAGGTCAGTAAGTAGACCTCTAACCGCTAAGTTTACAGGCAACTCATTGGATGCAAACAGCGAAATATCTGGGCCTTTACCTGCGAGGGTAGCCTCAACTAGAGTACCTTGTACCAAGTTCACCGCCACTGGAATGTCTGGATTCTCTTGCATAAACTCTGATTCTACTAACTCTTTAACTACTTGTGCTTGGTCACGTCCGAGACCTACCCAAACTGTCATAGTTTCTTCACTAGATGTGTCAGTCAATACGTTGTAATCGGAACTGAAAGAACCTAGGAAAGATTTAAAACTAAAGTTCATAGATTTAAATATGTTGGACTTAGTACTAGTAAAGTCTTGGTCACTGGATGCCAACTCTATGTAGTCAACTTCGAGAGGTTGTTCTCTGTAGTCTCTCATCCATGAAGATATTGCTGTAATGTTATCTTTAATCTGTGAGAGGTAGTTAGGTATCTGTCTAGGTTTTTCGATACACTTGTCTAATATTACGGTCATCTGTTCAAGTGTGGATGCCTCCGAACCTTGCGAATTTGATAAGCTTTCAATATTACTTTGAATATCTTTTAACTGTTGGGAAATCTCTTCAAAAGTATCAATAAGGTCAGGGATTTTGGTGTGTACATAGTAGTCCGTGTACTTGTCAGGATTTGAACTGGTAATCATCAAGATTTTTCTGTAGTAGGTGTTTACCTTTAGAACTACATCGTCAAGTTGTCTCATGGATTCACCAATCTCACCCGGAATTACTTCCATAGTAAGTTCATGTGTTCCAGCAGATAGGTATACGTATACGTCTTCGCCGTCTTCGTTTTGAGGAGTTACCACACTCCAATCGGTGCTGTAGTAGAACTTAACTTGATTAAACTCTTCACAAGGGACTTCGCCATCTATGTAGATACGCCTATTAGAATAGAATCCACGCATTTCCTGTTGCCTACCCTTGATACCTAACTTGTACCAACCATCGTTTTCAACGTTGATTTCCCAAGTTAAAGTTTGCAACGCCTGTGACCATGAGGCATCACCGATAGTGTTGTACATCTGTTTAACTGGGTCGGATGGTGAAACTAGATAGCTATCCTTGTCATAAGTAGGGTATAGTGTCGAACTGGATTTATACTTAGCATTTTCGCCTTCTACTCTAATTAGAGTGGTAGGGGTACTTTCTACAGTGACTGAGGTATCTATACTAGATGTATACTCATCATAGGTAGCGACATCACTGGGATTGTGAAACTTTAAGTATTCGATAGCTATGTTAGCACGTGTACCATCCAATGTGATGGTGTGTGTACCCTTTTCCAAATAGAATATTAAAGGGTCGTTAAACAGTCCGTCAATGTCTTTGATGTCAGTAGTTTGCCAAGTGCCCTCCTGTATTTGAGATGGTCTCACTTGATTGCCTTTGCTGTCTTCAGTGATTTCGCCATCATTGACCCAACGCTTATTAAGTTGGATTCTACTGGCGGTACTGTAGGGAACTTCGCCATCCAAAGATATTGAAAGCTCTATGGTATTGGCGTTTGAAACGATGTTGTAATACGACATCTCCAAACAGTAGATACCAGTCTCTTCGACGGTAAACTCATACGTAACAGAACCCTCTAAACTATCCCATACTAGAACATCATCGGATGAACCCTCGTACTTTTCTACTGAGAACTCTCCGTTCTCTGCTGACTGATAGTTCACCCCTTGGATTAGTATCTCTTTATTAGGTCGTACTTCTTGGGAGTATTCGTCATAGTAGTCGCTGTAAGTGGTTTGTTCAACGTATAGAGCTTCTTCTTCTTGAGCATCTTCTGTTTCGTCTTCGGATTGGGTCTCAACTGAAACGTCTACTTCTGCCCGTGTTATCAAGTCTGGATATGCAAACGTGTTAGTCATCAAAGGTAAGACCAACGCAAATGCAAGTATCCTGCGTTTTAACATATACTTTCCACCTTTCTGTTTTTTGGTTTAACGCCAAATTTTTAGGGCGAAATTGCACTATGGAATTTCATTAAATTAGTATGGCGTTTATGTTATTCTAATTATACTTATTTCATTATAGTAAAAATTTAACGTATTGTCAAGATACAATAATTTGGTTTCATGCAGTCGAAAACCTTTTGTTGAACTTGCACAAATATCTTAGTGATGTTTTGGTTAATATTATACCATGTCATACAGTAAAAAACATCTTGCAAAAGTGCTAAATTCATGATATAATTAAAGGGTAAGTTACTGAATATCATTTGGGGTCATGGAGCTTAAATTGAGATTTGCAGAATTGCGAAAAAAAGTTTCATGAGCATAACTTGATATGTGACAAACTTTATGATTTTAATTTGATTGGAGAACTAAAACTTATGTTAGTAATAGGTAGTGACCATGCGGGATATCCTCTAAAGGTGGAGGTTAAAAAGTACCTCGAAGAAAAAGGCATTGACTACATAGATGTAGGTTGTAATGGTGAGTCCTGTGACTACCCATTGATAGCACAACAACTCTGTGAAAAGATTACAGATGGCACTTGTGATACTGGTTTACTGTTCTGTGGCACTGGTGTGGGAATGTCCATATGTGCAAACAAGGTTAAAGGTATTCGTGCGTGTGTATGTTCCGACTATTTTTCAGCGAAGTACACCCGTCTACACAACGATGCCAATGTGCTATGTTTAGGTGCAAGAGTTATCGGGGTAGGTACAGCAATCGAGTTGGTGGACGTATTCTTGAACACTCAGTTTGAGGGTGGACGTCACCAAAGAAGAGTTGACTTGATTTCAACTTTGGAAAAGTAAAAACTTTGAATAACGCTATTTCAATATGTTGACACGAATTCGACAATACAATTTGCCTTCGGCAAATCTGCGGAACGACGTGGGCGTCGTTCCGTACAATGTATAGTAAAATTTTATTGAACACACACCCATGTTAATTTGTGTGTACGGAACTCCGCCCACGGCGTTCCGCCATGCGACAGCATGGAATTATATCGAATTCACGTTCTGTTAAAACGTATTGGATGAACGTTGACATTTATATACAGGAGTGATTTTTATGAATATGCAGAATGTACACGTTATTGAGCATCCTTTAGTGCAACATAAGATTTCGTTGCTTAGAGACGCTAACACAGGTACTAAGGAGTTTAGAGAACTAGTCTCCGAAACGGCTACACTTATGTGCTATGAGGCTACTAGAGACCTACCTCTAAAAGAGGTGGAAATCAAGACCCCTAGACAGTACACTAAGTCCAAGATTATCACAGGTCACAAGATGGCTTTGATACCTATACTTCGTGGCGGTTTGCCTATGGCAGAGGGTATATCACAACTTATCCCAACCGTTAGGATAGGTCACGTAGGTGCTTACAGAGAGCCATCCACAGGTGAGACGGTAAAGTACTATGCTAAGTTCCCAGCCGATATTGAAGAACGTCATGCAATCATCGTAGATACCATGTTAGCTACTGGTGGTGCAAGTTGTCTAACAGCTACAGAGTTGAAAAATGTAGGTGTTAAGAGTATCAAGTTTATGTGCTTGATAGCCTCCCCAGAGGGCATAGAAGCTTTGACTACAGCTCATCCTGATGTTGAAATCTACTGTTGTTGCATAGACAAGGGTCTAGATGAGAATAACTACATCGTTCCAGGTTTAGGCGACGCAGGTGACAGAATCTTTGGCACTAAGTAATTTGAATTTTTTATGTTAATGGTAATTCGATAATCAAAAGTTGCGGAACGTTCAA
>CAZWRW010000026.1:0-12071 GCA_964636465.1 uncultured Ruminococcus sp.
CAGACCACGGTGTCAATTTTAGGGAGGTAGTTCCAAATGGGAATTAGTAAAAAGTTAAATTCAAAGGTGATATCTTTTGTATCTGCGTTGGCTTTGGTATCACCAATGATGTTAGGAGTATCTAACAGCACTACAGAAGTAGATGCTACTAGCGTACAGACCGCAAGTCAAATCACCGAGAGCATGGGTTTAGGTTGGAATCTAGGAAACTCTTTGGAGTCAAACGGATTAACCACTAACAGCTACTATGCAAACTCTTACACCATCACGGACTTTGAACAGTATTGGGGTAACCCACTAGTTACTAAGTCACTAATCGATACGGTAAAGGCTAAGGGTTTCAATACCGTTAGAATCCCTGTCACTTGGTATGAACATATCACATATAGCAACGGAACTTACACCATCGATACTCAATGGTTAAACAGAGTTAAACAGGTTGTCGATTACGCTTACAACAACAATATGTATGTAATCTTGAACATCCATCATGAAGATTGGGTGAACACTGCTGACTTAGCGAACGCATACAACTCCATCTCCATAGAGTTGAAACAGGTTTGGAAACAGATAGCTACATACTTCGCTAACTATGACCAAAAGTTAATCTTTGAGGGTATGAATGAACCTCGTGCAGAGGGTACTTCTTACGAATGGGTAGGCAATACCGCTTGTTATGATGTTATCAACAAGTTAAATCAAGACTTCGTAGATACTGTACGTTCAGTATCTTCACCATATCAGAACACACGTCTCCTTATGATACCTGACTACGCTGCAAGTTGTTATTCAAGTGTATACTCATACCTTGACGTTCCAGACGATGACTATGTAGCAGTATCACTACACGCTTACAGTCCATACGATTTCGCTATGGGTGATGGTGACCACTCTACATTCTCAAGTGATTATCAATCCGCATTGGATAGTATGTTTGAAGATATCCGTACATACTTCACTAATGAAGATATTCCAGTAGTAATAGGAGAGTTCAGTAGTTCAAACTATGATAACCTATCCGCTAGGGAAGACTGGGCAGAATATTATATGACTTGGGCTAAGGAGTTAGGAATCCCATGTGTACTTTGGGATAACAACTGTGTAACCAATACTAGTACACCATCCGAGGCACATGGTTATTTGAATAGAAGCACATTAAAGTGGTATAGTCAAAGTGAGGGGGTCGTAGATAGTCTACTATCTGTAATGAACGATAGTAGCATAGTATGGGCAAGTGAGAGTAAACTACCTAACTATGTACATAGTTCATTAAGTTCGATATCCAGTAGTTATGTAATTCAAAAGAACAATAGTGGAGTGACCTTATCATCATACGCTAGTGATAGTTATAGTATCAGTAGTACGCAGTTGAGCAGTAGTAGAGAGTTAGCGGTTAAATATTCAGGAACGGGTATTCCGAAACTTGCTCTAGTAAATTCAAGTTGGGGCAACTGGACTGAGGTATCCGCATATGATGTGGACACTACTAACGGTATAGCTTACTTCTCATATGATGATATCAAGAGTGCATGGGGAAGTTCAACGAGTTCTATCAAGTATGTGTACGTAGTAGGAAGTGGCTTGACATATTATGAAGTTGCATCCTTGCCAAAGGCTACGATTTCAACAGCGACTACTACAGTAACTACTACAACTCCAGTGACGACTACCACCAAGGCAACCACTACGACAAAAGCTACTACAACCACGAAAGCGACCACAACTACTAAAGCTACTACGACCACGAAGGCAACTACTACTACAGCATCGAGCGGTAATAGTACTATATATAGTAATAGTAGTGGTTTGAGCATCAGTTCATACTGTACGGATTCCATAGCAATCACACAGACACAGTTGAACAGCAGTAACGATATAGCTATCAAATATTCAGGTTCAGGCACTCCAAGGATGGCTTTAACGAACTCCAGTTGGAGCGGTTGGACAGAAGTATCACCATACAAGACTAGTAACGGAGTAGCATACTTCTCATATAGTGATATCAAGAACGCATGGGGAAGTTCTACGGATTCCATAGGATATGTATACGTTATCGGACAAGGTTTGAAGTTGTATAGTGTATATGCTACACCAGTGACTTCAACATCCACTACGACTACAAAGGCAACTACTACAACTAAGGCTACTACGACCACGAAGGCAACTACGACTACTAAAGCTACCACAACCACGAAGGCAACTACGACTACTAAAGCAACCACAACTACAAAGGCTACTACTACTACAGCATCGAGCGGTAATAGTACTATATATAGTAATAGTAGTGGTTTGAGCATCAGTTCATACTGTACGGATTCCATAGCAATCACACAGACACAGTTGAACAGCAGTAACGATATAGCTATCAAATATTCAGGTTCAGGCACTCCAAGGATGGCTTTAACGAACTCCAGTTGGAGCGGTTGGACAGAAGTATCACCATACAAGACTAGTAACGGAGTAGCATACTTCTCATATAGTGATATCAAGAACGCATGGGGAAGTTCTACGGATTCCATAGGATATGTATACGTTATCGGACAAGGTTTGAAGTTGTATAGTGTATATGCTACACCAGTGACTTCAACATCCACTACGACTACAAAGGCAACTACTACAACTAAGGCTACTACGACCACCAAGGCAACGACTACAACAAAAGCTACTACAACCACCAAGGCAACTACGACTACTAAAGCTACCACGACTACCAAGGCTACAACTACAACAAAAGCAACTACTACAGCATCGAGTGGTAGACAGTACGTATCAGTGAGCCAAAGCGGTTCTACTATAGACGTTTCAAAGTATTCAAGCAAGAAGATAGTTGCTCTAACGTTCAGTTTGAGTGGAACTTCTACAGGTAGCGGTTCAGCACAGTTGAAGACTACATCAGGCGGTTGGCTAGGCAGTGCGGACTTCTCCTACTCCGATGCAAACACCGTAACTGTAGACCTATCAGGTTATGAGAACATCGGCGTGATAGACCTATATATGTGGTGGAACTCCGCAGGTGCTACCGTGAGCAACCTACAGTTAGTTATCGAGGGCTAATTCACAGCCATGAAGTATAAAGTATAAAGTTTCAACGGAGCGTCTTTTAGTGGCGTTCCGTTGTTTTTAATTATGTACCGCCATGCGATAGCATGGAATTATTTCAACTTCCCGTAGATGTCGTCGCCGACCTCTTCCAACCACTCATTGGAGCCGTTTTCACTAGGAACTTCTATTGCAAGGTGAGAAAACCAACTATCAGGGGAGGCACCGTGCCAGTGTTTCACGCCCACAGGTATGTTGATACAGTCACCAGCGGTCATTTCGATGGCATCCTTGCCCCACTCTTGATAGTAGCCACGTCCAGCCACGCACACGATAATTTGACCGCCACCCTTGTCTGCATGGTGGATATGCCAAAAGTTACGACATTTAGGTTCAAAAGTTACGTTAAATATGCCAACTTGTTGAGTTGAAATAGGTGCTAAGTAACTTTGTCCAGTGAAAAACTTTGCAAAAGCGTCGTTAGGTTCGCCAATTGGGAACACCATCTCTTGAGCGTGTGCGGACTTCGCATCAGTAGGTGGAACGTCATCCGCCCAGATTTCCTTAGCCATGTTGAACACCGCCCAACCCTTTGGCCAACCCACGTAGAACGCAACGTGAGTAACTACGGCAACGATTTCTTTTTTTGATACACCGTGTTTTTTAGCGTTCATAAGGTGGAATTTCAACGAAGAATCCGTAACACCTGAAGACATCAAAGCCACCACAGTGATGATACTACGTGTCTTTAGGTCTATGTCGAGGTTGTTCCAATTTTCTCCGAAAAGCACATCATCGTTAAAATGTGCGAACTCTGGTGCAAAGTCTCCGAGTGAATCTCTTCCAGCGGTTTGGACTATCTTTTCATGTTTGTTCATGATTTTTTCCTCCTATTAAATTAATATAGGTATATTATACTATATAACATTGAAAAAGTAAAGTGCTTATTTTGCAATCTGCTATGCGTTCGGTGTATAGTGGATAAAAAAAGAACGCCGTGTAAGGCGTTCTATGTATTGATGTTTATATCAAACGAGACTATTCTTTTCTTTTACGTTCCACGAGACGACCCAAACAGAACGCTATAATCGACGTACCTATGCCAGTCTGTAGGCAGAACAGTAAGCTTTCAATCTCTCCAGGGAGTTCGCCACCGATGAACTTTTCAAGGATAGGCTCAGCCCAAGGCTCATAATCGCCATTAATTTCCGCAACGAGTTCGCTACCTGCATCATCCGAGCCACCGAAGTCTGCACCTTTTAGGGTAAAGAATGGCACAAAAGCTATCAAGAGAACTGCCACAACACACGCAATTACGCTCTTTCCGATAGGTTTTGACTTTTGAACGTTCACGTTGTAGCCAACGTCTGCGAGTTCGTTTTTAGCGTAAACTTCCAACGCTGACACGATTACCACGGACAACAATCCCTCAATAATAGCCAAAGGCATTTGAGTAACGGCAAATATTCCTAAGAATTTCACCACGGATGCACCTACACCGCCATCCTCAGATGGATACGCCAAACCTAGCTGTACCGAGGTTACGCAGTAGGTGAACAGGTCGCCAACGGCTGTTGAAATGAACACGCTGACCTTCTTGTTAGCACCTAATTTTTGGCTAACTTTGTAGAGTCCATAGGTCAAAAAAGGTCCAGCTATCGCCATTGAGAATGTGTTAGCTCCAAGGGTCGTGAGACCGCCGTGTGCCAAAAGTACGGCTTGGAATATCAACACGATTATGCCCAAAATGCTCACAGCTGTGGGACCGAAGAGTATAGCACCCAATCCCGTGCCGGTCATGTGGGAGCAACTTCCTGTAACTGATGGTATCTTTAGGGAGGAAATTACGAATATAAATGCTCCAGAAATCGCCAAAAGTATCATAGTTCGGCGATGTTCGGAGAGCTTTTTCTTGATGGAAAAGAATCCAGTTAGTAGAAATGGTAGGCAAAGTACGCCCCAAAGTACGCAGTGGCTAGGTTTGAGGTAGCCTTCCATGATGTGCATTGCATCCACGTTTGGGACGATTCCCAAAAGTAGTGATATCGTAGCTACTGCCACGACAAGTTTTTTTTGCTGTTGTGTCAAAATTGAACACCCTTTCTTTTAAAATTTTTATACTATTAAACTACCAAGTTCAGCGACTGATTTTACAGTCGTTCCCTGTGGAATTATTCCTTTTTCCGTGAGAATTTGACAGACTTCAAGTAAAGTCGGTTTCTTCAGGTTAGAACGTTCTAGTAGTTTTTCGTCTTGGAAAACCTCGCACGGAGTAGAATCTGCGATAATTTCGCCTTGATTGAACACCAAAACTCTGTCAGCCCAACGCCAAGCGAAGTCCACATCGTGGGTAGAAATCAACGTAGATATGTGTTCTGCCTCAATTTCCGAAAGCACATCTTCAAACATTGCACAGCTGACTGGGTCAAGCGATGCGGTAGGCTCATCAAAGATGATAATTTCGGGTTGCATGGCAAGGATATCCGCAATTGAGACGGATTTTTTCTGTCCACCGCTTAGATAATGCACAGGTCGCTCACGTAGATGTGTGATTTTCATACGTTCGAGTGCTTTGTCCGTGCGTTGGAGAGCTTCCGTTTCGGAAAGTCCAAGGTTTAACGCTCCGAAAGCCACTTCGGATTCCACGGTAGATGAAACCATTTGACTATCGGGGTCTTGAAAAACTATGCCCACACCACGCCTTAGAGTATTCAAATTTTTACGTGTGATTTTTTCACTTTTATAGTAAATCTCTCCGCTGTCGTGAGCGAGTACGCCGTTCAAGTTTAAGAAAAAAGTTGATTTTCCAGAACCGTTTGAACCTAAGATTACCACCTTTTCACCCTTGTAAAACGACACATTTATGTCTTTTAGAGCGAATCCACTGCCGTAATTAAAACAGAGATTTTCCGTCTTTAGGATGGGTTCTCCCATAGTGCCTTAGCACCTCCTTTTTTACATTTATAACACGATTTCAAGGCATAATAGAAGTACACACACACCTCCAAATCCTAAAACATGGGAAAATTTCAAGGGGTGTGAGGTGCTTAAAAACTTCAACCTACCGTTGAAACTTCTCGATTCTACGGCGTTGTAGTAGTCCGTTGCCCTACGCAGTGAGACCACCAACAGATTAGAACACACCATCCCGAAAGTTTTGAAAGAACGTGTAAAACCTACGTAACCTAATCGTGACGTTGCGGAGTTCTGCATCTTCACCTGACTGTCGGCTAGGATGAAAATGTACTTGTACATGAGTCTCATGAGTTCGCAGAGGATTTCAGGAAGTCGTAGTTTGCCCAAAATCGTGATGATTTCGTTCATTGGGGTGGAGAGAGAGAGCGTGTACATTGCACTTACCGCCCCCAATGCTTTTACGCTGACCATCATGGCGTGAACCACGTCGCTACGATGAAAAGCAATAGAAAATCCGTTCTCAAAGTTGAGAGACATCGCTATTGCAAGGGCACCCATGGCAAGGAATACTAACGGAACTGTGAACAGAGAAAGGTAATCTTTTAGGTGAACTTTTCCAAACACTACCGTGATGACCGTACACATTAACGTCGCAACTATGGGAACTACCCAGTTTGTGGCACTCACTGAAAGCAATATCACGGCGATAGTAAACCCAAGTTTCAGTCCACCGTTGACATTTTTTAGATGTGAAAGGTAGGCATACTCATCTATGGATTTTGCTCCCGTGTGCGAATGCGAATGTTTCATATTGTCAATATCACTCTCCTTGTTTTAACATTGATGTGTCAAACTTTATTCAACCGTATGGAGGAAACACTTTACAGAGACATAAAAAACACATCACTGATTTGATTTCAGCAATGCGACTAAACGTTTAAGCACGACAAAATAAGCCTACGGAAAATGTTAAACTTCACCGAAAGCTTTTACAATCGTCATAACCCGTAACTCGCAGGTGCTGACACGGATTCCGCTAGGCGGTGTTGGCAGGTCTCCTGACTCGGGATTCCATGTGTTGACACATACGCAGTCTTCAACCTTCCCAGTGCGATGCACCAGTGGCACTCAGAAGACCGCTAAACCCTCACAGTAGCGTTACTGTTCAAGATTTGCACTTGATTCCCTTTTAATCTACAGCTAAGTAGAACCAACTTCCGTTAATAAATATTTACTTTACAATGTTATTATTGTATCACGTAATAGTGTGGATGTCAACGATTTTTTTGGTAAATAAAAAAATCTTCTTGAAATGTGACTTTTCACAAGGATGAATTGTATCTATAGTGAAAGCAACAAACGAAAGTAAGGAGGTCAACATCATGGACGACACGCTTTTTGAAGAAAAATACGCATTGTATAGCGACCTTGTGTTCAAGCTCTCGATGACTTATTTAGGTAACCAATCGGATGCGGAGGACATCACGCAAGACGTATTTTTGAAACTCTTCACGAATGAACAGCTGTTCGATAGTCCACAACATGAACGTTATTGGGTCATTCGAGTGACGGTGAACGCCTGTAAAAATCACTTGAGGGCGTTCTGGAATCGTAACACTTTTGGGTTGGAAACTTTGCAAGACATCCCGACCACAGAAAACCCATATCATGACAGTGTTCTTGAAACCTTGTACAGCCTACCGCCTAAGTATAGAGTAGTTCTGTATCTGTTCTACTATGAGGGTTACTCCGTGGAGGAGATAGCCACCATATTAAAGGTTAGCAAATCCGCCGTGAAGATGCGTCTTAAACGTGGGCGAGAGAAGCTCAAACTTGAACTTGAAGAGCAATCCGACGGCATAGGCTTAAACGTAGGAAACGAGCTTTGACCGTCTCACAAGTTGAATTAAATTCAAAAGGAGAATTTTTATGCGAAAGAACGACTTTATCCATGCGATAGACAGCTTTAAACCAGATGATAACTTAAAGTATCGTGTATTTAGAAAGGTAGAAGATAGTATGAAAAATCAAGAAATCCAAGTAAAAAAACGTAGGAAAGTAGCGACGTTTTCAATCTGTTTGGTGGCAGTTATGGGAATATCCATGGCTATGCCGGTCATGGCGGATAACACTTCATTACTTGATAGGCTAGTAGCCAAGGTTCAACAACGTAATGAGGTAAATCCAACTAAGGATTACTCCGTTAAAGTATCCGACGTTACCACCATCACGGATGATAATCAGGATGTTACAACCTCCGAACACTGCATAACACCATATATTGATAGCTACTACTGTGATGGTAATTCACTATATATCACATACGGCATTAAAGCCAACGCTGAGGATTTAGCTCAATGTAACTGTATGTACGGTGGTATGGATATCAAGATTAATGGGGAATCTCTAGACGATGGTGAGAAGTCTACCGACACTTTTACCGCAAGTAGTGACGAATTAGGCGTATTTGTAGGTAAAATCAACGTAGATATTTCAAACGTTGAAAACATCGAAGGTGCTACAGTGGATATCGACTTTAGAGTTAATACTGCTTTTGATAGTATCCACCAAGATTTCAACTACGATAATCTTTACTATGAAGATAGAACTCGTGTAGGAGATGGCAAGTATCTAGATGATGTAGTATCTACAAGTTTTGAAATTACTAGCATCAACCCACAACTAGATACCTACTCTGTAGAACAGACTCAAGGAGGAAATACTCTACACAGCGTGACGGTATCACCTGCGGGAACTGTCGTAGATTTAGATTGTCAAGATGGTTTCTATGTTCTTCTACATGATAACACTGGCAGAGAGTTAAATTGGAATAGTGATACATCCAGTCCAAAGTATGAAACTCCAATGATAGGTGCTACTTCTATCACTGTTGGACTCTACAACGATACCCAATCCGAGGCGGTATACAGTTTTGAAGTACCTATCGAACGTGGTTTCAACACTGGTTTAGACGTTGCAAACGGTCAATGTTATGTGGATGTAGAAGAGGTATACACTCCTCCTAAGAGTGAAGTAGTATCTACCATCAAATCCAAACTGGAGGACGAGGTTAAAGACGTTCCAACGGTAGGAGAGAAGACCTTTACGTACGAAGACGAAGACGGCGGTTTCAATCTAAGCATAGACGGCTACACCATTGCCGATAACTTTGATAGCTTACAAGTTGGCAATAATGCAAGTGAGTATCTTGACGAAAACGGAAACATCAAAGACGGTTACAAGGCTATTATTATAGACGCTACTATCACAAGCACTATAGATACCGAACAGGAGTTCTCTAGACAGTTTAGTTTAGAGTATAGTAACATGTTCGAATGTTTAAACGAACCCGTTGCTTTCGACAGCTACGAAAACTACAACAAGTCTGAATATATGATTACTCTACAACCTAATGAAACTCGCACCATGAAGATAGGTTTTATAATCGATGAGGATGCTCTTGAACTTCCAGTGGTATGTAATTTCAGTGGCTATGACAACGATGGTTACACCATCAGGTTACAATAATCGATATAACAACCTCATACAAAGACTGCCCCCTTAGCACACTCCTAAAGGGGTAACTCTTATCATACAACCATATTAAACTTTCGTACATCAGGAGGAGCCACTAAACAGTTCAGAACAGGCATTATAGGCATAAGTAGAGGTTATATACGTAGCTTCTAAAAGCTTGATATAGGGCATTCTAAAGCAATTACAGGCTATCTTTAATTGAAACCTTAATTAACATCTTACTACCAACCTTGATATCTCTAATACCAATACTGGATAACTTTTGCAACATAGACTTATTGTTGACTTTTAAGATACAGTAACCGTCCAAAGTATTCTCAAAACAAATAGCGAATTTCTTAAATCTGCCGCTTAAGTCTTTCCATAGTATGTAATCTTTACCATAAAGGATACTGTTGATAGCCTTAAAAGTTTCATGATTAAATCTATCCTCATTAGAAGCTTTAAAATGAAAGTCTAACATGTTATTTCCCAAATCATTATCTAAGTGCATCTGTACATAATTATCACAGACTATGTGAGAGAAAGACAAACCTTTATTTTTTAGTTCAGCATACCTTTGATTTGCTACTTCAAAGTCTAAAGCATTTAAAGATAGTTTAAAGTACTCATACTTACTATGCAGATTACAACTATTATCAACGTTTACAAAACCTAAGTAAGCGAACTTTCTAAGAGCTTGTCTAATCTTCTTTAAAGCATAACTAGTATACTTATCGCCCCATCCATTATACCTATCATCACCGTCTGGAAAGACTATAGTACTGTAGTCATAATAGTCGATAAGTTGAGCTTTATATTTGTTCAATTCACTAGCAAAATAATGCTTATACTTAGTCCACATAGGTAAGCACAAGTAGTACAATTTCTCTAAAGACAGATTGATAGATCGAAACCTATCATTATACTTACATGACGTAAACGAGTACAAAGTCTTTAGGATAGCTATATCATACTTATTTAGGTAAGTATAACAGGACTCATTTATAGTAGCTAACTTAGCTAACTGTTCGTTAAAGAACTCTCTATATGGCTTTGCAGAAGTATCATCGTATGTTGAAACATCTTCAAGCATACTACCCTGAACAAGAGAAACTGAATCTTTACACTCATTAAAAAAACAAGACCCGCTAACACAGGGACCCCCACATAAATATTCACCCCCAACATTTCCGTTTTTAGAAAAAAAATCGGAAGAAGTTGAAATTTTTGTTAACGTCTGGGGAATAGGTGTGTTTTTATCGTGGTTGTGGTAACGGTGAATTGTGTTGTACACTGTTGCAATACAGTCACCTGTAATCCTAGAAATATCCTTTTTACTCATACCTCGTTCCAAAAGTTTCGTTACTTGTTGAGTCTTCTTCTCAGCTAATATTTGTTTTTTTTCTCTGACGATGTTTCTAATCTGTCTATCGGATAGTTTAAATTTTTCGGCTAATTCTTTGCAATTTTTCCCATTATATAGAGATATAATCTGTTCGTTGCGACGCAAACGTTTTTGGGTACGTTCTTTGCTCTGTTTACGGGATATAGCATAGGCATTGTACTCATCTTGTTGGACGCGATTGAGATTTAACCATTGCAAGAAAGTCTCGTCTTTAAAGTATAGTCCCCTACTTATAGAAACGTAGTAGTATATATTATCAATCTCATCGTAACCAAGAGGTGAACTTAACGAATTGTTCAACTTTCTAAGATTGCTTAAACAAGTCTCTGAATCGAGAAAATAGTAACTCACGCAGGCTAAAAACAGATTTATGTCTCTATGGCCTTGTAGGTTTCCGGTACTTTCTAGAAACCTTATGTTTTTCAGAATAGTTCTAAGCCTTTTCTTATGTAAATTGTTTAGTTGATGGTTTTTCCTAGTTAACTTCTTGTTACTGCTAAACTTACTTGAAGATTTAGTATTGGTTTTCTTAACAGAATTTTTAAAGTCCTCTTTCGTTTTAAAAATATGATAGTAATCCACCATATCTTGAAACTTATATTTTTTCTCGCTATATATGGTAAAGACAGTTCTTGCTCCATTCTTTGTATTAGTTGAGTTTGCCATTCTAAAGTATCCTGCTAAATTTTTAGAAGCTGAATCGACCTCAAGACATAAGCCCTCTTTAACTATGATGGCTTTAATTTCATCCATTATCTTTTCCACAATTTTAACGATGTACTCTTTCAACTTGTAGGATACCTTTTCTATTCTAAATTGCAACTGAACACCACGCCCAGAATCTATGGTAGCACTTACAGGGAAGTGGAACTGAAGAGCGTACTCCTTTAGAATAGTTATGTCCCTTTTTAAGATATCTGGCCTAATATCACTACGATGACAGTCTACGTCTATTGTCAAAATCTGTATTGAGAAAAGGTTGCCATTAGTCTTACCTGTTCTAGATTTGAATACGTTAGGAGAAATATAGTAATCATGGTTGTCATAAAATTCAAAAGTTTGTAGATACTCGCTTGTTGGAATCTTTTCTACAGAGAAAGACATTGGTTTCATAATTGTGGAATCCTTTTTCTTTGTAGACATATAAAAGAAGATATTCTTGTATCTAGTATCGTTTATAGAATCCTCATGA
>CAZWRW010000027.1:0-11987 GCA_964636465.1 uncultured Ruminococcus sp.
TCGTCTTGACTTTTATTCAATTTGATTATATAATTAATACTGAAATTACTTTTATTGCCTTAACGGTTCAAAAGTGTTATAATTGTAAGTAAGAAACTTTGAAAGGATTGATTCTATAATATGGCTAATAAGCAAATTTTTGAAAACCGTGAACTATCATGGTTGAAGTTCAACAAAAGGGTACTTGAGGAGGCACAGAGTGAAAACGTTCCGTTGTTGGAAAGGTTGTCGTTCGTTTCGATATTCCAATCCAATTTGGATGAGTTTTTCATGGTGAGGGTAGGCTCACTATACGACCAAATGTTAGTTGACAAGAACCTCAAGGAAAACAAAACCCACTTGACCGCAAAGCAACAACTCAGTAAAATCTTTGAGGAGGTTAGAAAACTTGAAACCTCTAGAGATTTAACCTACAAAAAAGTCATGAAAGAACTCGAAGAGAAGACAGGACTCAAACACGTAAGTTTCAAGACCGCCACCCCCGAAGAGTTAAAGTATATTGATAAGTACTTCCATCAAGAGGTTAGACCTCTCGTCTCTCCATTGATAATAGACAAGAGACATCCGTTCCCATTCCTGAACAACAAGCAGATTTACACGGTAGTCCATCTTGATGGCAAATCGGGTGTAAAGATAGGTATCCTGCCAAATGTGGAGGTTTTAAAGAGGGTCATCAAACTGGGCAACAGTGGAAAACGTTTCATGCTTTTAGAAGATATCCTGTTGCACTACGTGGATGAAATCTTTGAAAATTACAAGGTACTAGATAAGACACTCATACGTATCACAAGGAACGCAGACATCAGCGAAAATGAGGTAGAGTTTGAAGAAGACCAAGAGAAATCTTTTCGTGACGTTATGGAGGTGCTAGTCAAGAAGAGGAAGAAACTTGCTCCAGTGAGGTTGCAACTAGTGAACAGTTTCAATCCAGTAGCTTTTGACTACCTCTGCAAAATGCTAGAACTCGATGAGAGTCAAATCTTCCAAACGAAATCCCCACTAGACTTTTCTTTTGTATACTCCTTTGCCGATACCTTAAAAGATAAGTCCTTAAACTATGATAGGTTAGTACCACAACAACCTAAGTCCATCACAAGGAAAACCTCTATGATAGACCAAATCAAGCAAAGAGACGTGTTGTTATCATACCCATATGAAAACATCAAGACGTTCATAAGGTTGCTAAATGAAGCCTCCTATGATGATAGCGTGGTATCTATAAAGATTACCTTGTATAGAGTAGCTAAACATAGTCAAATCATTGATGCGTTGGTGAACTCCGCAGAGAACGGCAAGAACGTCCTAGTATTGGTGGAACTTCGTGCAAGGTTCGATGAAGAGAACAATATCGGATGGTCTAAACGTTTAGAAGAGGCTGGATGTACAGTAATCTATGGACCAAAGAATATCAAGGTACATTCTAAGTTGTTGCTAATCACAAGGAAGACAGAACAAGGCACAGAATACATCACACAGGTGGGAACAGGCAACTATAACGAAAAGACTTCTACACTCTACACGGATTTATCATTGATGACCGCCAACTTAGAGATAGGTCTAGAGGCTCTTAATGTGTTCAATTCGTTGTCATTGGGACACCTCGTTGAAGATACTACACATCTGCTGGTAGCTCCAAACTGTCTACAGAACAAAGTCATCGATATGATAGACGACGAAATAGCTTTAGCTAAACTCGGACAACCTGCATATATCGGAATTAAGATTAACTCACTATCTGATAAGAAGATTATCTTAAAGTTAGTAGAGGCATCACAGAGTGGTGTAAAGGTTGACTTAGTCATCCGAGGAATATGTTGTTTAATCTCTGGGGTCAAGGATAAGACTGAGAACATCCATGTACGTAGTATAGTGGGTAGGTTCTTGGAACACAGTAGGATTTATATCTTCGGTACACCTGAGAGAAGTAAAGTATATATCAGTTCAGCGGACTACATGACTAGAAACACCGTCCGTAGGGTTGAAGTTGCCGTGCCTATCTACGATGTTGACATCAAGAAACGTCTACTAGATATGTTCAACATCATGTTAGCGGATAACGTTCAAGCGAGGGTTCAACAGCCTGATGGCTCATACAAGCGTGTCAAGACCGAGGGCAAAGCCATCAACTCACAAGAGTACTTCTTTGCACAAGCCTATGAGAACGCCAAACTCATAGAGGAGAAGTCTACGGCTACCCCTCCGACTAACACCGCCACCAAGCCACGAGACAACAGTTTTTATAATATGTATCTAAAAAATAATTAAATCAATCTATCGGAACGACCTCACATCGTTCCGATATTTTTTTAAAATTAAAAATATATCTACCCTTTGGACTTTGGCACTAACATAGCCAACACTGATGGCACTATCGCAAAACCCAACGATATCAACATAAGTTCACGGTTAAGTGAAACCGTCGAGAAGACTTTCATAAGAGGAGGAAAATACACACTCATAAGGGTGACGGCTAACGAAAATATTACAGCTAGAATCAGTTTAGGGTTGTTGAAGTACTCTATCGAGAAGAGTGTGCCGTCTTCGGACTTGCATTCAAATACGTGTACCAACTGTGAGACTATCAAGGTAACTAACGCACAAGTTCGACAGGTTGCCAAGTCTCCGCCCATGGACGATACCACCATAAACGCTCCCAATGTTACGAAACCTATCAACACGCCCCTGATTAGAATTTTTTCCATTAAGCCGTGAGAAAAGAAACTTTCATCCTTGGTGCGAGGAGGTCTCTTCATACTAGACTTTTCAGGCGGTTCAAGGCTGAGAGTCACTGCCGGTAGACCATCCGTTATGAGGTTCACCAACAACAGTTGCGATGGTAACAACACTATCGGGAGACCCAACAGTATTCCTACGAACATAGTTAAGACTTCTCCAATGTTACAAGCGAGTAGGTATCTTACGAACTTCCTAATGTTAGCGTAGATACATCTGCCTTGGCGTACTGCATTGACTAGTGTTGCAAAGTTGTCATCTAAGAGTATCACATCAGCGGAATTTTTAGCAACGTCCGTGCCACTGATACCCATAGATACACCCACGTCAGCCTCTTTTATAGCAGGAGCATCGTTGACACCGTCGCCCGTCATGGTGACGACGTTTCCTTTACGTTTATAGAGCCTTACCAATCTCAACTTATGTGATGGGTTTACTCTTGCAAATACGGAATAATCATCTAAAGTGTGTAATAGTTCGTCATCGGATAGTTTGTCAAGTTCGTCTCCAGTGATGGCTTTTTTTCCACGTAGGATTCCAACTTGTTTAGCAATCGCACAGGCGGTGGCTTTGTGGTCGCCAGTAATCATGACGGTCTTAACGTGTGCTGATTTACACTCTTCTACGGCACGTTTAGCTTCTGGACGTGGAGGGTCTTCCATACCGCATAAGCCCAAAAGTATAGTACGATTTTCGATTCTTACACAGAACGCCAAAACCCTCATAGCCTGTTGAGACAACCTCTCCGCAAAGTTTGCCCATTGAGATTTTAATTCCGTATTGAGTGGGCGTTCAACGCCGTGAATATGTACGTGTGTACACATCTTTAAGATGCTCTCTATTGAGCCTTTAGAGTATACCAACGTTTCCCCTTGTGGATTCCTAACGGTGACACTCATGTACTTAGTTTGACTGTCAAAAGGTATTTCGTCCAAACGTGGATACTTGATTTTTAAACTTTCCAAAGGCACGTTACATCGTTTGGATAACTCCAATAGTGCGACTTCTGTGGGGTCTCCACCTGTAGGAGTAGCATTGTTACACAAGATGGCACACATCACTAACTCTTTTAAAGCACGAGATTTTTCAACGTCTAGACGTTCTAAAGTTTGATACTCTTCACCCTCACAAACGATTACCTTTACAGACATCTTATTTTGTGTGATAGTTCCAGTCTTATCCGTGCAGATTACTGAAGTACATCCCAAAGTTTCCACGGAGTGCAACCTGTTCACCAACGCTTGAGACTTCAACATCCTACCCACAGCCAATGCTAATGATATAGTCACCGTAGCCGGTAAACCCTCAGGAATGGACGCTATCGCTATAGTGATGGCGGTCATCAACATTTGAAAAGTAGGCTCTCCACGGAGTACCCCCGCTAAAAATACCACCACACACACGATAATACACAACATCGCTACGGTTTTACTGAGTTCTCTAAGTCGATGTTGTAACGGCGTTTCTTCTTCTGGGATGTCTGCTAACATCTTTGAGATTCTCCCCATTTGAGTAGCCTTACCTATAGCCATCACAGAAACCTTACCATGTCCCTTACTGACCGAAGTTCCCGAATATACCACAGTATCCAAGTTGAGGGAGTTGTCTAAGTTGTGAGAGTTTCCGACCCTCTTAGCCACTGGAAGACTTTCACCTGTCAAGATGGACTCATCACAGTAGAGACCTACGCATTGTAATACGTTGCAATCCGCTGGGATTCTGTCGCCAGTATCGAGTTCTACCACATCGCCCACCACCAAATTTTCCGATGGGATGGTCTGTAGTACGCCATCACGATATACTTTTGCCGTCGGTGAGGATAACTTCTTTAAGGTTTCGAGGGTCTTTTCGGTGCGATACTCCTGTACAAATCCGAGGATTGCATCCATTAACACGATGATTATAATAGTTACCGCATCCGAGATTTCACCTATTGCGACCAACACACCAGTAGCCACCAAGAGTATTAACACCATGAAATCCTTAAACTGATTACAGAAAATCTTCATTACACTGGAACGTTTCTTACTTTCGAGCGTGTTCCTTCCTTGAGTTTTCTGTAACTTTTCCGCTTCTGCCTGTGTTAAACCTACCATTGATTTTCCCCCTTTGAACGTATACTTACTATAGAACGGTCATAGTCCGTTCCCTACATATAACTATACGTGATTTTGGGGCGTGTTATGACAACATATCATTCCGCCATGTGATGGCATAGAATCATCCACAAACCCTTGACAATGTTACCGTTTTGTAATATAATATATCATGTTATTGTTACTAGACACATAACAGTGTTAATAAATAGGGATAGAAAAAAATTTCAAATAAAGAAAAGGTGGAATAGTTTAAAATGTCTAAAAGGAAAGTGATACCTATATGTGCAGGTATAGGGGTAATCATTATCGTGCTGATAGCCGTGCTATTGCGGTCTAATAGCAGTACACAAGCCGTATCGGGAAACTTAACGATTAAGAACATCCCGAAAGGTGTTTTCATAGCGGAGGTAATGTCCAACAATCACAAAACTTATGTGGATTCTAATGGAGACGCTCCAAGTTATGTAAAGCTGTACAACAACTCTAAAAAGGCTGTAAGTTTGAGTGGTTACTACATCTCAGATGATGAGAACGACTTACAAAAGTGTGCCTTACCCGATGTAACCATCCAACCGAATGACTTCTTTACAATGTATAGTAAGGTCAGCACCGTGGATGAAACTTCCGAGAATGAAGAAACATCGGACAGTGAAGAGACTTCCGAAACCGAAATTGAAACCGAAGAGGTCACCACTATAGGTGCATCTAATGGTGATGAGGATTACTACTTAAACTTCCGTATAAGTACTACTGGTGATACTCTATACTTGACCTCTCCTAAAGGAAAAACTACCACCGTAACCATCCCTGAGTTACCAAGTGATATATCGTATGGTATACCGTTCTACACCAACAGCAGTGATTATGAATACTTCTTAGGGGGCAGTGTGGGAGAAGTCAACAACTTTGAACATTCCGAAACTCTTTCGGATATCTACACAGCACCACAGTATAACCTAAGTATCACTGAATATATGAGTTCTAATAGGTCTAAAGTCGTGGATAACTACGGCAAGACTTCCAACTGGATTGAAATCTATAACGGTGGTACTGAAGAGGTAGACCTATCTGGCATGGTGCTTTCGGATAATCCTGCAAAGCCTAGCAAGTGGACTTTTCCAGAGGGTGTAACCATCGGTGCGGATGAGTATCTAGTGGTATGGCTCGATAAGCTTGACGAATACGAAGATGGCGAACTTCACGCATCTTTTAAGTTAGGCGAAAACGATGACCATCTAGTACTTACGGATACCAACTACACAGTAGTATTTGAAGCCGATGTCAAGTATGTGGATAAGGATGTATCCATCGGGGTAGACGAAGAGGGTAATGAACTATACTATAGCGTTCCAACCCCTGGGGAGGCTAACGGTAGCGGTTACGAAACTCTCGAAGAGGCTACAAGCTTAGACTTAAAAGATGTATACATTTCCGAAGTTTCAGCATTTCCAAGCGGTGGCGATACCGAAGACTTAGACTGGATAGAGTTATACAACAGTTCCAACAAGGATATAAGTCTAGATGGTTGGCAGATTTCTAAAAAGTTCACTGATGACGACCCTTACACATTCACAGATGTAACTATCGAGGCAGGTCAATACTTGATACTCTACGCCATGGGCGATGACGAAGAAGACTATGACACCGACTCCGACGACAACTATTACACTCACGATTCAAGCGGTAACAGGGTGTATTTAGATTCTAATGCCGTATACTTACCTTTTAAAATCGGTTCGGATGGCGAAAAACTCTACTTGTTTAATAAATCGGGTGAGTGTGTAGACTATTTCAAGAGTGGATGGACTATCGAGGGCAACACTTGCGGTAGAAGTGGTAACATCGATGAGACTGTATACTATGCAACTCCAACCCCTGGTGAAGTCAATGCAGAAGTTTCTTACAAGGGATATACCAGCCTTGACGATTTTGAACTCTCTAACGTAGGCGGTTACGCCGAAGATGGCGAACGTCTAACAGCTGAAATTCCTGAGGGTATCACGGTTAGGTACACCACTGACGGCTCAGAGCCTACAGAAGATAGTAAAGAGTTCAACGCCTACACCATTAGCGATAACTGTGTACTACGTTTCAAACTCTATCAAGATGGCTATCTACCTAGTACTATAACTAGTTCTACATATATAGTTTCCGAAACTCATGATATTCCATTTATAGCAATCTCCACGGATGCTGACAATCTGTTCAGTAATTCGAGTGGTATCTTAGCGTATGGTAGTAACTACTCTAGTGACTATCCATACCATGGTGCGAACTTCTGGCAAGATTGGGAGCGTGAAATCTCATTTGAATACTACACCGCCGATGGTGAAAAAGAGGTTAGTTGTCTAGCGGGTACTAAGGTATTCGGACAGTATTCAAGAGCCAACGACCAAAAGAGCCTAGCCATCTACTTTAGAGGAAAGTACGGTACAAGCTCAGTAGATTACAAATTCTTTGAAGATGACGACGTTACAGAGTTTTCAAGTTTAGTACTTAGAGCAGGTGGTCAAGACCAAAAGTACACACGTATTAGAGACGCTCTCACAGCAGAAGTGGAATCACAATGTACAGACCTAGCTCACATGGAATGGGAACCTGTAGCAGTATACATCAACGGTGAATATTGGGGATTCTTTGACCTTAGAGAAAAAATCAATGCTGAATGGTTCGAGCAACACGAGGATATAGATTCCGAAGACTTGTCATTGCTTAAAGGTGGAGGTTCAGTCCGTCAAGGTAGTAGCGACAGCTACAGAGAGCTACTCAACTACATACAGAACAACGACCTATCCGTACAAGAAAACTACGACCACGTAGCAGAACTCATGGACGTTGACAACTTCACAGACTATCTACTAGCTGAAATATTCTTTGCTAACACGGACAGTGGTAACATAAAGTTCTACGTAGACGAAAGTGGCGGTAAGTGGCGTTGGGTACTCTTCGATTTGGATATGTCCCTACGACCTAGCTGTGTACAGAAAGGCGGTTTCAACTCCATAGAGGAGATGTTCGACCCTGCTGGACACGGTGCTAACAATATGTTTACGACTATCATACAACGTAAACTAATCCAAAATGAGGGATTCCGTGAGAAGTTCATAAGTAGGTATGCAGAACTCTTGAACACTTACTATCAACCTGAAAACCTACTTGAAACGTTCAATTCTATGGTAAGCCGTATGGATAGTGAGATGGTTCTTCATGGGGCACGTTGGGAGTATCCAACCTATGAGAAGTGGCTCAAAAACGTTGATGAGATGAGGGAAATCTTAGAGGTAAGGCGTGACGTTGCCAAGGTACAGATGATAGACTTCTTTGACCTCTCCGATGATGAGGTTGCAGAACTCTTCCCAGATGACGAACCTATCACCGACAAGAACAGCGTGTATCTTAATGCTTCCAATGACTAAACTATAAACTTAACGTATTCTATTTGACTTCGTCAAATTTGCGGAACGTCGTGGGCGACGTTCCGTACACAATATTTTTTAAACCTTAAAGATATATAAAAAAACATAGGGAACACTTCGTGGAGCGTTCCCTATTTGTTTTGATTATGGTCATCGTTAGTCCGCATGATAACCTTAAACATACAAGAGCCTAACATTATCGCCACTAGCACGGTTAGGCACACCCCCAATGGAGATGGACTAATTCTGCCTTGTAGGTAACTATTTAGCACTATCAGTGCGAAAATCACCACCGAACCTGTGACTTTTTTCTTAGAATCGTTGCTATTTTTAGAAGTATTCAAAATGAAATCACCTCATATTTATTAACGCCAATTGTACGGAACGATGTTCACATCGTTCCGCAACCTTGTGTTGAACTCTCGTTATTTCAACCTTTCCAAAATCTTCTTGCACTCGTTGAGCTTTTGGACTACCTTCTTCAACTCCAGAATGTTGTTCATATCTATCTCCGATGCGATGATAGGGTTTATATCCTCACCGATGGATATTACACGATTCTTCGCAGTTATGATGTTTTGGATACAACTTCTAAACTTGTCGTTGACTCTATACTGGTACACACCCTCAGAGACTTCAATCAAGTTAGGCTCTTCTTCCAATAGTAGTGAGATAGCCTCAGAGACACATTGTAAAGTCCAGTCGCTGTTGTCATCTTGAAAAGCCACACCGAGTTTCTCCTTGATATCGTCTATTAGCCAAGGTCTGCCGTCTAGCATAAGACTTTTCATGTTGTTTTTAAGCTGTTGCACGAACACTTGATTCGTAGAGTTATCCCAGTTTTCGCCGTCAGGATTTTGGTTGATGGTCAAGTTTCTAAACTGTTCCACCAGTTCTTCTTCGGTTAGGTTTTCGACCTCAGCGATGTCCTCCTCGGAAAGCTCGTCACGGTTCTCAAAATATTTAGCAATCTTTTCGTACAGTTCCAAAAAAATTCCTCCTTTAAAAAAGTAGACTTATATGTTATAATAATAACATATTCAACAAAAAAGTGCAATATCCAAGGTGCATAAAATTTTCAAATATGTATTTTTTTGTAGGTAACGCCGTGCAACAGCATGGATTATATCAATAATATTGAACAATCGAAAGGAAGTTTTTTTATGAGAAGTTTAAAAATCGTAGCTATGGTATTGGGAGGGGTACTCCTAACCGGATGCGGTTCTACAAATGGTGACACGTCCGAAACCGTTAGTGATACCACATATACCACTACCAATGAAGATACTACACAAGGTATCACAACGGACACTACAGACGACACCTCAACAGAGGGAGATATCACAACCGTAACAGATACCACTACAGACATCACTACAGATACTCAACAAGGTGATGTTTCTACTACCGCTGAGACATCCACTAGTGATGTAACTACTAACATCGAAACCACCACTAAAAGTGATACTACATCCGATACCGCAAACGATACCGAATCCGAAATACTTGCCGAACTCATAGTGCCTACACACTGCGACAGCGAGTACATCACTGATGAGATTTGCAAGGAGATTTCCGAATACTTCTACGCCATGAAAATCGTAGATACTGAAACTTTCCTAGACAAACAGCTCCCTGAGTACAACTCCTTTATGGATAACTATCTACAGGAAAACTCATCCTCTGTGCAGGATATGCTCCAAACCTATCACGACAACATTCTAAAGTCGTACGATTCCACCGCCGAAACTACCCCTTACACCTCCGTGGACTTTAACAGTATTGAACTCGTCTATCCGAACGATTTCGACAGTATCATGAACACTATGACCTACATCAATCAGCTTGACGATATGACCCTCGAATATGGCGAATACACCCTCTCCGATGAGCTTTCCGCTTACTATGAACTACAGTACACCATAGACTACACACTCCATGGTGATTCCGCTGAGGATTACAACAGTACTAATTCAGGTAACATTCTGGTCATGGTTAAGGATGAACAGATATTCTTGATTATGCTATCTTAATGATATATTCGATAAATCAATTTTGCATTGTAAAATTACGGAACGATTCACAAATCGTTCCGATTTTTTTTTAATCATTTGGGGTTGATGGTTCAGTTTCAAAGTAGCCAAGCAGGATGGTTCTAGCGTTGTCGAACTCATAAGAACACGTAGACAGTGCTACTAAATGTAGGTTATCCAAGGAAGTATAGGTGAAATCTCGATAGTTTAAAGCACTCGATTTTACACCGTTTAAAAAATCTAACTTTTCGTCGTCAGTGAGGAAAACTACATCGTATACGAAACTTGTGCTATTGAGGTTCAAACACGCTATGAAGTTTAACGTATACTGGACATCATCAAGGTAAAGATAGCCATAACTATGGCTTGAAAAGTAATTAGAATCTTGGAAGTCTAACAGTTGTGAAAACATCCTCTTACCTCGGATGTTATGTCCATAGATGATAGAATTAAAGTCGGAAAAGTCACCAGTGTTACGATAGTCTAAAAATGGTACACCATAACTTGAACTATTTCCATTTACATCATGAGAAAGATAGTATTCGTTGTCGGTGGTGTGTGTGATTGGAAAATCTATGTTAGTATTTGGAATATCTAACCATGCTACTATATCCCCATTGATGGCTTTACTACGTTCTAAATAACCTGATGTATCACTACTTATGATACCATCAGTGGTGGGTGATGTGGTCGTAACAGTGGTATCGTTTGTGGTATCATCAGTGGTACTTGATGTGGTATCAGTTGTGGTGGTAGGTTTGATATCTTCATAGGTTTCAAGTTGCATGATATATTGGTTCTCTTCGAGTTCCTCCGGTGCATTCGCCTTATAATAAAAAATGGCTACAACCAGTGTCACACACACGATTACAGCCAACATTGTATATAGTCTCTTCATTTTTCAACTCCCTTTGCCTTGCTTTTGCAAACGTTTCTTACGTTGGATTAGTATCAACATGATGATTACCATCATCACACACACCACTAACCCAATGATATATCCAAGGTTTGATGTGCCGAGCAAACCTGTCTTCGGTGGTACATAACTCTCATCCACAACGGCGTAGAATATCCACTTGAATGTCACCTCTCCATAGCTTTCACTTTGGTTCCCCTCTCGGATAATATGTGTTCCATCTGCATCCACTAGCCTTTGTCCATTGTCTACATCCGTTCCATCGCTTTGCCATGTGACCTTGCAGTTTAAAATTCGGCTGTCACCAGGAGTAAATAGCCCTAAATCAAGGGGGGTAGACGTTAGGTCTATGTTACCTTCCCCAGTGACTTTGCCTCTATATATCTCAGTGCTTCCCAACGTGATGACCGCCTCACACTCCTCCTCTAAATCGATTGTACCGCTCTTGTCGAGTGGCTCTGCAGAAAAGTAGATGTGGTAGGCTTTGTCCTCTCGGAGGTTTATCACTTGGATATTCTTTGTATATGTTTCGTTTGGCACCATGTCGTATACGCAAAAGTAGTATTCCCCTGTCTCGCTGTTTGCGGGCGTTCCATCGCTGTCCATGATGGTCAGCTTGTCCGGTAATCCCTCTACCGCTCCTGACGGCAGTTGCACTTCTGCTGTGCTTGGCATTGGGCTCGTTAGGCAGAGTATGGTGCTACACATCAGTGCCAAAATGTTCTGTAAAAACTTCCTGTTACGCACCGTTCTCCCTCCTAAGTTTAGTTAATGCGAATACTCTTGCCAA
>CAZWRW010000028.1:0-11639 GCA_964636465.1 uncultured Ruminococcus sp.
TAAATGTGTATAGAACCTATTGACATACTGGGTTAAGTGTGGTAGAATAGAGTAGTAAGCGTATGCTAACTTAAAAGAAAGGTGCTGAAAAATAGTATGTTTATAGAAATCAGTGGCATAAAGAAAGGTTTCGGGAGCGGTGATAGTCGTGTGGAAGTCCTAAAAGGTGTCGATATTAGCATAGAAAAGGGTGAAATTTGCGTGTTGCTAGGGGCTTCTGGTTCGGGAAAGTCCACACTGTTGAATATAATCGGGGGGATTGATTCCGCCGACGATGGTTACATATCAATCGGGGGCGAAAAGATTGCCAACATGGACGAACGTCGTTTAACCGATTACCGTCGAAGACATCTTGGGTACATATTTCAAATGTACAACTTGATTCCAAACTTAAACGTTAAAGAAAACGTAGAAGTCGGAGCGTACTTGAGCGACCATCCGCTTGATGTTGACGAACTTCTCAGAACGTTGGGGTTGTACGAACACCGTCACAAGCTACCAAATCAGCTTTCAGGAGGACAACAACAGCGTACCGCCATCGGAAGAGCTATCGTCAAGAATCCGAGTATACTGCTCTGTGATGAGCCTACCGGTGCATTGGATTACAATACTTCTAAAGAAATCCTAAAATTGATAGACGAACTCAATCAAAAATACGGTAGTACTATCGTCATGGTTACGCATAACGATGCTATCAAGAACATGGCTGACCGTGTGGTCAAACTCCGTGACGGACAGGTTAGAAAAAACTATGTCAACGCAGTCAAGACCCCTGTTGAAGATTTAGATTGGTAAAAATCCGATATATTTAAAACGTGTAGCCAATTTTATTGACATAATTACGAAAGGAGACTGAAAAAAATCTATGAAAAACCCTTTAAATAAGCGTATTCCGAAAGAGTTGATACACGACTTTGGAAAATATTTCGTAGTGTTCGTGTTCATGGCTGGTTTGATAGCCATAGTTTCGGGATTTTTAGTCGCTGAGGGTAGCGTTATGAATACCTATGACGAAAGTTTTCAAAATTACAATATCGAGGACGGAAACTTTGAACTCTCTACGCCAATGAGCGACCATTTAAAAAACGTCCTTGAAGACGAAAATATCACGCTTTACAACAATTTTTATATTGATGAGTCGACAGAAAACGTCGATAGCACACTTAGAATCTTCATAAATCGTGAGGAGGTCAACAAAGTTTGCCTAATGCAAGGCGAGTTGCCTACTTCTATCGATGAAATCGCAATAGACCGTATGTACGCTGTCAACAATGAAATTTCGGTAGGCGATACCATCACAGTTGCGGGAAAAACTCTAAAAGTCACGGGTTTTGTCGCCCTCTCGGATTACAGTGCCTTATTCTCTGATAATTCCGATATGATGTTCGATTCTGTAAAGTTTGGTGTATCGATAGTTACTAAAGAATGTTTCGATTCGTTCGGAACTGCCAACTTACACTATAGCTACTCTTGGAAATACAACGACCCTCTATCCGATGACGAAACCGACGAAAGCCGTTCAAATGGTCTACTTAAAGCCCTCTATCTTGACGATTCTAAAAATTTAGACCTTTTTGAAAGTTTCACGCCTGAATACAGTAACCAAGCCATCCACTTCACTGGCGACGATATGGGCGGTGATAGTATCATGATGATAGTATTTTTGTACGTTGTTGTGATAATTATAGCGTTCGTTTTCGCTATTACTACCAATAACACCATTTCAAAAGAGTCATATATCATAGGTACGCTTAGGGCATCAGGATATTCTAAATTGGAAGTTTTAGTGCATTACATTACTACTCCAACGCTAGTAACCATCGTATCTGCGATAGTTGGAAACGTTCTAGGTTATACGACATTGAAAGATTTCTGCGTGGACTTATACTATAACAGTTACAGTTTGACAACTTACACCACAATTTGGAACTCTAGAGCATTCGTTTTGACGACCATAATTCCATCGCTGTTGACTTTTGCTATAAACTTTTTCATAATTTCCAAAAAGCTAGAACTATCTCCATTGAGATTCCTCCGCCACAACCTTGATACACGCCAAAAAGTCAAAGCTACAAAATTACCATCTAACTTGAATTTTCTAAGTAGGTTTAGACTTAGAGTAATCTTGCAGAACGTTCCAAACTACATAACTATGTTTATAGGTATAATGTTTGCGGAATTTATCCTGCTGTTTGGATTCGTATTCACCCCACTTTTGGAAAATTACGAGGCGGAAATCTGCAACAGTATGTTTTCTACTTACCAATATCTACTCAAAGATACAGTTGAGACTTCCAACGCACAGGCGGAAAAGTTTTCCGCTACGAGCTTGATAGTAAACAACGCTCCAGTAAAAGATTCCGTGACCGTGTACGGTCTAGTCGATGACAGCAAATACATAGATATCTCACTAAACGACGATGATGTGTATATTTCTAGTGCCTACTCCGAAAAGTACAACGTCCAAAAGGGCGATATTATCACGTTGAAAAACCCATACGGAAATTCAAGGTACGGTTTCACCGTAACTGGAATTTATGACTATCCATCAACTTTGGCGGTGTTTATGGGTTCTGCAAAATTCAACAAGGTTTTCAACTTCGAGGACGACTACTTTACAGGATACTTTTCAAACGAAGAACTTACCGATATCGACGAAAAAGACATTTCTAGTATCGTCACCCAAGACGATATGACAAAAGTATCTAGACAGTTGGAGACATCCATGGGCGGAATGACCTCAATGTATACAGGTTTCGGCATGATTATGTTCACACTTTTGATATATTTGCTATCTAAAATTGTAATCGAAAAGAACAGCAACGCCATCTCGATGGTAAAAATTTTAGGATATTCTAACACGGAAGCCTCAAAATTGTACATAGTTCCGACAACTTTAGCGGTACTTTTATCCGTGATTTTGGCAGTTCCTCTGAGTAACAAACTTCTTGAATCGATATTCACGTCATACATTGCCAAAAATATGAGCGGTTGGTTGCCTTACTACATTGAAAATTCAACGTTCGTAAAAATGTTCTTGATGAGTATCATATGCTACGGCGTGGTTGCGATTCTGCAGTTCCTAAAGCTCAAGAAAATTCCTATGACTGATACCTTGAAAAATGTTGAATAACGTCAACTTTTCAATAAAAAACCATCTTGATTTAGTTCAAGATGGTTTTTCTATTTGAATATTTTTAAGGTTTAGAACCATGATAAAACGAACTCAAAATTCCGAACAAAATATTAGTATCTATAGGCTTGGAAATGTGGGCGTTCATACCTGCATTTTGTGTCTTTTCGATGTCCTCCTTGTAGGCATTGGCGGTCATTGCAATGATGGGAACGCTCTTACTATCAGGATGTGATGAAGACCTTATCGCCTTGGTTGATTCAATTCCGTTCATGACTGGCATCATGATATCCATAAGGATAGCATCAAAATGGTGGTTGTTGTCTTGAGTGAAGATATCCAAAGCGACTTTGCCGTTTTCTGCAAGAGTGACCTCCGCACCCTCTTCTTCGAGAAGACACTTTGCAATCTCTGCGTTTAGCTCGTTATCCTCCACAAGCAGGAGTTTCATGCCCTTGATGTCGTGGGGTTCATTGACCGGATTGCTCACACTTTGGACGTTAGAATCGATATCAAAACAGATTACAACCGTGAACTTACTGCCCACATTCGGAGTGCTTTCCACTGAGATAGTACCGTGCATCATATCGACAAACTGCTTAGTTATGGACATTCCGAGACCAGTGCCGTTGTATTCAGTACGAGTGGAATTGTTTTCTTGTGAGAACGCTTCCCAAATGTGGTTTATAAATTCAGGCTCCATTCCGATTCCAGTGTCTTCGATTTCAAAGTGATACAACACCGACGTTTCATAGAAACTGCCCTCATTCACACGAAAATATATCTTTCCGCCGTCAGGGGTGAACTTTACCGCATTACCCAAGATATTTATCAAAATTTGGCGTAAGTGTAACTCATCACCGAGGAGGTTTTGGTGTCCAAAGTTGCCGAACTCACAGATAAGTTGTAAATCACGGTTGATTAGCTGACCGCTAACTATCGCCGTACACTTATTGATGACATCATTCATGTTAAAAGCGTCGTGAGCTATGACTGTTTTTCCGCTCTCGATTCTGCTCATATCTAGAACGTCATTCAGGAGCGACAGTAGATGTTGTGAAGACCCACCAATCTTTTTGAGACAATATTCTACCTTTTCGGTGTTGTTTAGATGTCTCAATCCGATGTCGGTCATGCCCATAATTCCATTGATAGGTGTGCGTATATCGTGGGACATATGCGATAAAAATTCACTCTTAGCACGATTAGCCTCTTCTGCCTTTTCTCTAGCGATGTCAGCATCAGCATAGGCTCTTTTCATGCTGATGTAGTACAAAACAAAAGCTATCAGGATTGCTAAAACTATCACGGTCAACAACAGGATGGCGTTCTTACTAAGTGAAGTACTCAACTTTCCGACAGTGGAATCCATGGCACTGTATGGAATTAGCATAGTCATATACCAATCAGTACCCGTCACAGGTGAGTAGAACATATACATAGTTTCGCCATTAATGTCGAAGATAGCCAACCCATCACGATTTTGTGCAAAATCCGAACGAAGTGTATCCAAGGTGTATTCATCGTTAAAAGTTGCGTAACGTGCCAATCCTGAAAACAAGTTCGTACCTATTTTGATACTGTTTCCGTGGTCGCATTTAACTATGAGATGTCCGCCTTGTGTATACACATTTGCGTGACTTTGTACATCATCATTCTTTAGGGATAGCATAGCACTTAAAACTTCCGAATCAAACCCGATTAACAAGGCGTTGAACTTCACATCCATGTAGGAAATTTCAGGGATAGTTTCACCTAAGAGTAACATATCATCTCCGAGAAGAGTTTCATTAGTAGAGATTAGTTTACCATTACTTGAAAGCTCCCCTATTGAGTTTATCTTAGAGGCTACTGGAAAACTACCATCTACACAATGATAGTAACCCTTGTCATCTAAGAACGCCACAAATGAAAATCCGTTACTATCCTGCATACGCTTGAGAAAATCCGATAGTGTCTCATCGTTCTGTAAATCGTCATCGGAGACCACAGATGCAACGGTTTTAATCTGTGAAAATTGGTTATCCAAGATGGTTTGCATAATGCCAATCTTTTGAATAGTAAGCTCTTGTAAGTACATATTACTCATCTCTGTGACGGTGTCATCGGTGGTGATTTGAGCGGTCTTAATTAGCCACACCCAACAAGTGATACATATTACCACCGTCGCAACGATAAATGAAAACATACTTCTATATCTTTTGTAACTTCTTTTGTGATGGTCATTATCTTTGTGCTTGTTTGCCATGATGTCCCCCCTCCCTAATTCTGCGAAACGTCGCCCACGACGTTCAATACATTACACTATTTCACAACGGTAATTCTACCCTCACATTGATTATAAACGAGTTCCTCGGTATGTTTAGCGAAGTAGTCCTTTAAGATATCGGAAAGTGTAGCATTAGTTTCTTCAATGAGAGTAACGCCCTCAGCCTTTGGTAAATCGTCGCTGTAGAGGTTCAACATAGTGTAGCCATCGCCGTTGTTATCGAGGTAGCCGAAAGTTCCCGCCATGTAGTCGGAATATGCGACCGTGTAGGTCTTTTCCAAGTCCAGTTCGGAGCCGTCTGTAAGTGTCACTGATACCAATACCGCATCTGATACGTTTTCGACTGCTGGAGTGTAAGAGTAGTTCAATCCGTGTACTTGCAAGAAACGTCCATTTGGGATGTTCCTAGTACTATCGATTTCAGTCTTTGATATAGCATTTTCGAGCATCTCCTTAATTACTGAACCCTTAACCTCAGTGACGATAATATGGTTGCTATTGTATGGGCAAACCGTGTCGAGGTCTGCACCGTAAACGTCACCTTTGTAGAAACTTGCACGGATAGCTCCGCCATTGACGAAAGCAATATCTGCACCAGTATATTCAGCCACTGCATCTGTGATGAAGTCGCCCATGGTGGTCTCTTCAAACCTGACGTTGTAGTTTTCTACCAACATATCCTGTGCGACACTTCCAACGACAGATTGCCTATAGTCTACCTCTTCCGAACCGTTTATTAGATAGTCATCCACAGCGGAAAGAGCTTCCGACATTTCCATCTTGCCGTTTAGGACGTTCAACATATTTTCCCCGAAGTAGTTCAACACTCCTGATGGCACTTTTAATGTGTAGACGTATCCGCCATGCACATAGTCTTCCAAACCTACTGGAATTTGTTCTTCATCGTTGGCGTAGTCTGTGAGGTAGGACATACCAGCGGTATCATCTTCTATCCAAGCGGATTGACCTTCATCTGTGGAAAGTAAATCCAACACACGAAGACTAGCATCTAAAACGTCGGAGTTCTCCTCCTTTTCGAGACTCTTATTCAATGCAAGATAAGCATCCGGTTCGGAGGTCACCCAACCACTGTTGCCCTCATCACTTAGGAGCGGTAACATTATAAAGTTGTAGTCGGAATTTTCGTTCATTTTGGAAAGCAATTCCGAATTACTATAACACAGCATGAGCGAACCCTCTAACATACGTTCATAGACTGGCACGGTATTTTTAGTGTATGCTATATAGGTGTTAGGGTCGAAGTAGCCCTTTTCCGTGATGATTTTCATCTTGTCGAGACAGTCATCCCAAACCCCTGAGAAATAGGCAGTGCCATCGTTGAGGTTGCTAGTCCATTCTATGCCATCCATTTGACCTAAAAAGTCTGGAATCTTTAACCCCATGAAAAACCCTCCCATAGTTGATGAGTATTGGGAATACAGTGCAAACATTATGCCATCTTCGCCCATCCCGATGTTCTGTTCTGCACCTAAATCTAGAAGTTCTAACAAGTCGTCGTTGCTCTGTGGGATTCGTCCCAAAAGTTGAGTACACAAGGTTTCATTCAAGATATATCCATAATAACGCCCCGGTAACGGAATGTAATGGTATTCATCATCAATCATGACGGGGTTCATCGTGGTTGCTTGATACCTTTCTGTAAAACTTTCGGTACTCAAATCCATGGTATACTTTTGAACGTCGCCAGTTGGAAGTGTCGTAGTAATGATATCTAAGCCGTGGTCATTTAGCAGACGGCGTTCACTGTCGCTGTTTATCGCTCCTGAAGAAGAAATCTCAACTTGTAAATCTATGTCGGAATACGTATCCTCGACTAGCTTTTCAAAGTTGTTAAGATTTTGTGTATACATAATCGTAACTACGGTTTTTTCGGAACTGTTATCAATACTTTTGTCATCGGTGGAGCTTGTGCATCCCACCATGGATGTTGACATCACTAAAACTGAAACTAGTGTCGCTACTTTTTTAAATCTAGGTTTGATTTGCATAATCTTTAAACTCCTCTAAAAAGTTTCACATTAACTACCACTTATTAGGTATGCTACATGATAATATTATAACACAAATTACGTTATTTTGCAACATATTTTTTGAAAATTTGGTAATCTAAAAGTCACTAAACTTGAAAAAAATCGTGTGCCATGTTATAATGGCAGTAACGAATCATAAAACCATGGAGGAAAAATTTATGAAAAAATCAATAGTATTACCGATAACAGCGACCCTGTTAATCTCCGTACCTATGTTGGTACAAGCTTATAGTTTGGAAGATATCACAACTACAAAAGAGGCTATCTTAAGTTTAGGGGAATCCATCTGCGATGTGAACGGGGACGGCAACACCGACATCTTGGACTACCTGACCATCAAACAAGACACTCTCGCCCAAGTGATTGATACCTCAAAAAATGATACCAATCAAGTATACGTTTCCAACGTTGAAGAGCTTAAAATCGCTTTGGCAAACGCCAGTGCTGGTGACGAAATCATCCTAAAAGAGGGGACTTATCAAGACGATACCGGCTGGACTCCTTTTACTTCCAGTGGAGAGGGTACGCAAGAAAACCCTATCATCATTAGGAGCGAAAACCCCGAAAGTATGTCGGAAATCATGGGAACTAATCCCGAAAACGACATAGCTTTGTACATCACGGGAGACTACTGGATTATCCAAGATTTAAAAGTTTCCACAGCACAAAAAGGTATCGTTTTGGACAACTCTAACCACTCAATAATATCCAATTGTGAGGTTTACAACACAGGTTCTGAGGGCGTACACTTCCGTGATGGTAGTTCGTATTGCACCATCAAGGACAGCTACATCCACGATACAGGCGTGGTAACGGCAGGGTACGGCGAGGGCGTTTACGTCGGAAGTTACTATGGAGAGTCAAAATATGCTCACAATTGCGACTATAACACTATACAAAATTGTACATTTGAAAACATTTCTGCCGAACACGTTGATGTAAAAGAGTTGACAACTGGCACTATCATTGAAGGTTGCACTATGTATGGCTCTGGAATGTCTGGCGAAAACTACGCTGATAGTTTCGTTGATATCCAAGGTAATGGGTGTATCGTGCGAAACAACACTTGCTACCAACAATCCAATGAGGTCATAGTGGATGCCTTCCAAGTACATATTCTCGTTGATGGTTGGGGTTTCGATAACCAAGTCTACGACAACGTTTGTTACTTCGACAACGAAACTTCGTACATTCTGCGTGGTTGGGATTGCGGTTGTATTGCTAAAAATAACGTTAGGTATCCGAGCGGTAATACCTACGCAAACGACAGTATTACGGTAATATACGAAGATTAAGCCTCAAAAATAACAACAAAACTACAATTTTTTATAAAAAGTGAAAATCTCCTATTGACAACAGTTGTATTATATGGTATAATAGGCTAAAATGACATAGGTTCGATAGGTTAAAAGTATCGGATAAATTTTCAGCATTTTAGAATAGGAGTTTAAAAATTTATGAAAATAGAGAAAATTTTAGCAACGTTCGCCATATGTGCCGTATCTGCGACTTGTCTATCATATCCATCAAACACGGATTTTAGTAATCTAAACTTCGGAATAACATCGTATGCAGAAACCGCAACTAACTTTAGTATGGTAGCCCTTTCAGAAGAAAATTCAACGTGTAGCATATTCGACTTTACAACAAGCAGTACAGAACTCGTAATCCCTGACACTGTATCTCAGGTAGATGCCGACACTGGAGAAACAAAAGTTTACACCGTCACTGATGTAGACTTTACAAACGCAAGTACTACTGAAAAGAATAAAGTGACAAGCGTTGTCATTCCAGCAACTGTAGAAACCATCAGTGCTACTTCTTTTAAAGACTTCAAGAAACTAACTAGCATCACTTTTGATGAGGGTTCAAACCTAAAAAGCATAGGTCAAAAGGCCTTTTTCAACACTGGTTTGAAAAGCATAACTTTAAATTGTGAAAAGCTCACAACTATAGATTCTATGGCTTTGGGCTACACTTCAAGTTCTAAAGTTAAAGATGGTTTTACGATAGAGTGTTACACTTACAATAAGGATATCGTAAATAACTACGCAAACGACACTGGCATAACAGTCAAAGTACTTGACGAAACCGCCACGGAGTTTAAAGGTGCAAGTATCACACTAGACGGAAAGATTGGCGTAAACTTTTATATGACTTTTAGCAATGATGTCTTGAACGATACAGCTTCAAAGGTTGTATTATCCACCAGCGAGGGAATACTTACCGAAATTCCGGTAACTAATTGGAGTTTGGATTCCACTTATGGAATGTACAAATTTACAGCATATGTAAACTCAAACGAAATGGACAAAGACGTAACTGCTACATTAGTAACGTCTAATGAAAGTACAGTCATGGGAACAAGTTCTGTCAATAGTTACATAGTAGCTTTGAAAAATCAAGAAGGTGGTAACGCAACTTTAACAGATTTAGCAGACTCCATTAAAACTTATGGCGAGTGTTCTTCTGCATACTTTACTGACGGTGCAACCATCTCGGATAGCGTTAAGAAATCCATAGATTCGCAGTTTGGCGATACTAGTCTAGATGACTACGCTATGAGCAGTGAGGGAAATGTCACGGGTTTGACTTATGGAAAGTCTAGTTTGGTGCTGAACTCAGGTACAAAAATTAAGCATTACTTTACACTCTCGGATGATTCATCCACGGACAATTACACGTTCAAAGTGCATAGGCTCAGCGACAATGTCGAGGTTCCTTGCGAAGTGAAGTTCTTAGACAACACGTGTGTAGTGTATATTGACAACATTGATGCGTGTAACCTTAACGAGTTTTACGTTTTAGATATCGTAAATACTGACACAGGTGAGCAGTATACTTTAAAATATAGCGCGTTGAGTTATGCTGATATAGTGCTAAATCAACCACCAACATCTACTGTAAAAAATCTAGATACTTTACAGTACTTAATGAAATCGCTATATTTGTATAATTCATGTGCTAACGCATATAAACAGCAACAATAGTAAAATATTGTCCCACATCCAACTTAAAAGATGTGGGGCGATTTTACCTATACGTGATAAGTTCGTTAAACACGTCTATTGCATACTTGTCAGTCATTCCAGCGATATAGTCCAATATTGCCTGTGCATAGATTATTTCATCTTCAAGATTGCCGTATATTTTTTTGTTTTTATAGTTATCAAAGGACTTGTATTCCTCGCTTTGTGGTGAAAATTCTGAATATTGATACAGATATCCCAGAAAGTTTTTAACCGCCATTGGATATGAATCTTTAAGTTTTATTAAATTTTGAAAAGTATTCTTTCCATCATATTCGTCAATTAAAAAGTCAAATATACTTCGAATTATAAGCGAAACATACTTTTTATACACATCAAACTTTGCGTTAGTGTATATGTTGTCATAGTTAAAGTGCTTTATTTCATTTAACATATTACTATGGTCTGTACTAAGACATATTCCACGGTCAGGAGTGCTATTTTTACATATACTAATAATAAAATCATGTATAATAACGGTAGTGTTAATCTCGTCTTCGTGATATTTTCTTGCTATTCGCCTAAGTTCCGCAAGAGCTTTTTTGCTTAAAAAGTTCAACCTTATAGCATCCTCGATGTCTCTGCCCAAGTAGGCTATTTTATCCGAAATTTTGACAACGCACCCCTCCCATGTGAATGGTTGATACTGTCCTGCATACATAAAATCGTGCAAATCAATATACTCCTTGCGAGGATATATTCCGTTCTCATCGACTTCTCCACAGTGCGAAATGATGCCATCTCTTACAGCATAAGTTAAATTTAAGTTATTATACTCTCCTTTATGATTTTGAAGTAATTCGATGTCATCAATCATCCTAAGGCTATTACGCTCGTGCCAAAACTTATCAAGCCCATATTCTTTTCGAATGTAAGTCAACTCATTTTCGCCCTCGTGCCCAAACGGTGCGTGACCTAAATCATGACCAATGGCAATCGCACGAGTTAAATCTTCGTTCAAACCAAGGTACTTTGCAATCGTGCAACTGACAGATTCTACGTGCTGAACGTGTTCCATTCGTGTACAAATATGGTCATTATCGATGTTAAAAAAAACTTGAGTTTTATGTTTTAGTCGACGATACGCCAACGAATGTAGGATTCTTGTGTAATCTCTTTCGTAGCATGAGCGTATATCATTTTCACGACAATACAAC
>CAZWRW010000029.1:0-4072 GCA_964636465.1 uncultured Ruminococcus sp.
CACAGGCAGAGGCAAACAGTTCAATATGACGTTGACCGCTCAACAGTTTGATAAGATTCGTGAACACGCTAAGAATCTGTTAGTACATATGGCTAACTGCCTATCCAATGGAGACATCTCCACTAGAGATTTAGTGCTGTTCACTAAGAACGACAGCCCATGCAAGTATTGTGACTATTGGGGTATCTGTGGAAACTATCCAGATAGAGTGTGCGACTTCAAAAACAAAGAGGATGCTAACAAACTATACGATGATATCATCGGCAAGAACGAGGACAAAGATTAATTATATGTAGGGAACGACGTCCACGTCGTTCCGCCATGCGACAGCATGAAATTATATCAAATTTGTGTTAAAAATATTACGAAAGGAAAAGCTACAAAATTTTGAGTAGCAAGATGTGACTAATGGTACAATGGACTGAAGAACAAAAGTTAGCCATCGAGGGGGATGGAAGTTCTCTAATAGTTTCTGCGGCGGCTGGTAGCGGTAAGACTGAAGTCTTAGTAAATCGTCTACTTAGGGTGCTTTCGGATACACAAAACAAGGTTTCCGCTGACAGAATAGTTGTGGTTACATTCTCTAAGTTTTCGGCTACCGAAATGAAACTTAGATTGATTAAGGCTATCACAGAGAAGATGGAACAGGATGCTAACAACGACTGGTTAATCAAACAGCATTCCATGTTGCAAAACGCTAAGATTTCCACCATCCACTCTTTCTGCTTTGATTTGATTAGAGACAATATCAGTGATTTGAGCGTTTCAAGTGGGTTTAGGATTATCGAACCGACTGAGGAGAAGATTCTCCAATTGAAAGCCGTACAGGAAAGCATAGAGGATATGTATGCAGATGAATCCACTAGGGAAGACATGGAGTTTTTGAGCAACTCACTCTGTGACAAGACCGACAGCAATCTTGAAGGCTTTTTAGTGGACTTATACAAGTTCTTGACCTCTGTGCCATTCTTTGAAGATTGGCTACAGGAAAAGTGTATAGACTACTATTCCATCGCAGATATAGACCACGATGAGGCTCTAAACAGTGTATTTCAAATGCGTATTGAAGACCTCGAAGAAGCTTACAGCTTTTCAAATATGGCTTTGGAACTCTGTGAAAATTGCGAAAGTGATAGGAACATAGACATCTTAACCAAGGAGAACTCTTACATTTCGGATGCGATAAACCTATTGAAATTCGGTGACAGGCTAGACACTGATACTTTAAAACAGTATTCTAAGTTTAGCTTTGCAATGCTAAGGCTCAGTAAGAGCAATCCTGAGAAGAGCAAGGCAAAACGCTATAGAGATACTTACAAGGATATCCTAAAAGACAAGGTCAAGTTTGAAGTTCTAGCGGATGTAGTTTCAAACTTCTATCAAGATAAACAGACTAATTTGAGAATATCAAAGACGTTAAAAATGTTGATAACTTCAATCTATGAAAAGCTTGTCGAAATTAAGAGCGAAGAGAACGTTCTAGGTTTCTCCGATGCTGAACAGATAGCTATAAAACTTCTAGCTAAAAAGGATGATAACGGAAAAATCGTCAAGACTGAACTAGCTGAAAATCTTTCAAGGTATTACGAAGTTATCATGATAGATGAGTTTCAAGACTCCAATAACAATCAAGATTTAATCTTTAAGATGTTATCCAAGGGTGGCACTGCCGAAAAGATGGGTTCAAATATGTTCGTAGTCGGGGACGTTAAGCAATCCATCTATAACTTTAGATTGGCTAACCCTAAAAATTTCATAGATGCAATGGACTATTCTGTGCCATACTATAAAGGCACTGACCATCCTAATTCATACATAAAGCTTAACAAGAACTTTAGAAGTTCTAAAGATGTTATAGATTTTGTAAACTTCGTATTTGATAATATCATGAGCTACGATGCTGGTGAAATAGACTACAATGACGATGAAAAGTTAATCTATGGGGCAAACTATCCTGAGGCTGACCGCAGGACTGAAATTCCTATCATAGATGCTAACCAGTATTCTGAAACGGATTACATCGCCAAAAAGATAAAATCCATGTTGGATGGTAAGGTGCAAGTCACACAGAAAAATGGTACTACTAGAAACTGTACACCTAGTGACTTCTGTTTACTGTTCATGTCCACAACGGATGTGCCATCCTACTTTGAAAAACTTCAAGAGTATAACATTCCAGTGGACTTTGAAAAGGATGAGGAGTTCTTAAAGTCTAGAGAGGTTTCACTGCTGTTTAACATGGTCAAGGTAGTTGACAACCCTATGGACAACATGGCTCTAACTTCGATACTTATGTCACCGTTGTATATGTTCATTCCTGATGATATCGCTACCATTAGGATGGTAAATCGTGAGGCTAGTATGTATTCATCAGTGGTGGTAGTTTCACAGGATATCCAATACAAAGAGTATTCGGAAGAGTTAGTAAACAAGTGTAAGTATCTAGTAGAGACGCTTGCCAAACTTAGAGACTACTCCGCTAACTGTACGACCTATGAACTCATGGTTAGAATCATTGATACTACAGACTTAATATCTATCATGCAAGTATACGATACTTCCAACAGAAGACGTGAAAACGTACAGATGTTTTTGAAGATGGCTCAAACTCATGATAAGAACTCTATCACGGGTATTTCAGGATTTGTTAGGTATATCAACAGTATCTATGATAACAATCAAGATGTAGACAAGGCAAAATCCAATGCCACACTGGATAGCGTAACTATTAAGACTATCCACGGTTCTAAGGGTTTGGAGTTTCCATTTGTGTTCCTATGCGACGTTGGAAGAAGGTTCAACGAAACTGATACTACTGAGACCATCCAGAAGAGTTTTCAACATGGACTATCTTACAAGTTAAAAGATGTCGAAACCTTTGTAGAATACTCTACAGTAGATACTCTGTATATCTCTAACGCTAAGCGTTCCGAACTCAGAAGCGAAAAGATGAGACTATTCTATGTAGCACTCACTAGAGCTAAAGAGAAACTCTTCATACCGTTGACACTCTCCGCAGTAAATCCTAAAGACGATAGCAAACTCACTACTGATTACAAAAACGTCGCAAAGTACATAGACACGATAGAACACAACGAATGTATTCCTAGTCGATTAGTAAAGGGTTCTATCCATATGGTGGACTGGCTCCTGATGGTGCTATGCTGTTGCAACAAGGCTCAACCATTGAGAACATTCTTTGATTTAAATACTGACTTCTTATTCAAAACGGATGCTAATCTTGATGTATACCTATACGACCCTGACCAGTTTAACCTCACAGATGACAACGCAACCATAGAGGAGAATTTCACCGTTGATGAAACTGTCAAGGAAAGTATCATGGATAGGTGTAACTATGTGTATGGAAACATCCATGCGAACCTACCGGCACGTTTAAGTGTTTCGGATATCGTCAAGGATGATAAGGCTAAAGTAGAAGTCTCCAGTGGATACGTTTCAAACATTCGTTTTGATGGCTTGAAAACTCCTACGTTTATGACATCCCTAAGGATGACCCCCGCTGAACGTGGTACGGCTATCCATACGGCTATGCAATACTGTGACTTTTCAAAACTTGAATCAAACGTCACTGCTGAAATTAACCGTCTAAAGGATGAGGGTTACCTCTCAAAAGAACAGTTCGACGTTATGGACTTTAAAGTTTTTGATAAGTTCGTAGTGAGTGACATTTTCAAGTTGGCTATGAGTAGCAAGAAAATCGAGCGTGAACGAGACTTCTTAGTAAAGGTTTCCGAACTTGGTTTGGATAACGATGTCTTAGACGTGTACAAATCCACGGAAACGATGTTACAAGGTTGTATAGACTTACTCATCTTTGAAGATGATGGGGTTATATTGGTTGACTACAAATCCGATAACATCACTGAGAAGAACATAGAAGTCCTAAAGGATAGGTACTCCCTACAGTTGGAACTCTACAAGTACGCCATCGAGTTGGTGGAAAACGTAAAAGTCAAGCGTAAGGTTATCTACTCCATGAAGTTAGGAAAATCTATAGACTTGTAACTTAACGTGGATTCTGTAAGGTTTGAAAATCTCATGTAGGGAA
>CAZWRW010000029.1:4172-6781 GCA_964636465.1 uncultured Ruminococcus sp.
ATGAAATCAAGGGTGTTAAAGAATGAAGATAAGATAATCCTAGCATATGGTTTTGTGGGCGAACGTCTAGAGACTTTGTTGGGTATCGCAAAGGAGAACCATATCAAAGTTAGGCAGGTTATGCCCTCGGAGGTTGACAACAAACCGCCAAGCCTGTTGAATACCTCGCCATTGATTTTGGAGGAGTATCCATCAAACTGTGAAGAGGTCATCATACTGGCACACTTTAGTTCGTCAAGCATGGAAAAGTTCGTGGATTCGTTAAACTCTAGAGATTTTAACGTTTCTTTGAAAGCCTTGCTGACTCCTACCAATCAAACTTGGACTTTTAAAACCCTCATGGAAAAACTTAAAAACGAATACGATAGACTCTCTAAAAAGTAAACCAAAAGAACGCCCCATCAAATGGAGCGTTCTTTAATGTTATACGATTTTTTGTTGAATATTAACCACCAAGCTCAATCATCTTATCGATACAAGCCCTTGATTTTGCGATAGTCTCATCATCTAAGAGAATCTCTTCGCCACCGTTGCCGTGTACACAGTTTAGTACGTCTATTAGAGTGGTAGCTTTCATGTTGTGACAAACTAAATCTTTGGATAGATAGTAGAACTTCTTGTCAGGGCATTCATACTGTAGATGCTCTGCTATACTAGTCTCCGTACCGATGATAAACTCCTTATGGTCTGAAGATTTCGCAAAGTTCATGATACCACTTGTAGAACCTATGTAATCTGCATGAGCTACTACCTTTGGTAAACATTCAGGATGTACCAACAACAACGCATTTGGATACTGTTCTTTAGCCTTTTTAACGTCGTTTTCGCCGACCCTTGCGTGTGTAGGACATCCACCGGAAACTAACTTAAAAGTCTTGTTAGGTACTTGTTTTTGTACGTAGTCGCCAAGGTTGCAATCTGGAATGAAAAGTATCTTGTCATTGTCTATGTTTTGCACTATCTTAACCGCAGATGAGGACGTAACACACACATCACAGATGGTTTTAAGTTCAGCAGTGGTGTTGATATACGCTACCACCGTGTAATCAGGGTACATTTCCTTTAGAGAGGTTATCAAATCCACGTCCATCTGTTCAGCCATAGGGCAACCAGCCACAGGGTTAGCGAGGTACACCGTCTTTTCCGGTGAGAGTATCTTTACGGTTTCCGCCATGAACCTAACTCCGCACATGATTACGTTTTTCTGTGGGGTTTGACTAGCCTTGACACTCAATTGGTAGCTGTCGCCTGTAAAGTCAGCGACCTCTAAAATCTCTCTAGCTTGGTAGCTGTGAGCCAATATACAGATGTCTTTCTCCTTTTTTAACCTCAATATCTCATCTTGAATATCTCTAATCATAAAAAAACTTCCTTTTTAGTTTAGTAAGATAGTGTAATAACTACACCACTGATATATAGCTACCATTATATCACATTGTAACAGAAAAATCAACAGTTTGCAACACTTTAATACATAAAAATTTTAAAAGATTATCAATCACACTGTGTGTGATTCTGCGGAACGGTCAAAATCCGTTCCCTACAGAATTTTACATAAGCTTTAATAGTTAAATTCACTATTTCCGATAAACTCTCTAACGATGGAAGTGTTAGGTACTAAGTTATCTTCAACGGTTAAAAGCTCGGATAGAAAACTTACGATTTCGTTGTATTCAACGTTGGTTTTCAACTCGTCTTGCAATGGGATAAGTCCATCCAGTAAGAAACCTCTATACACTGAAGGCTCATAGGCGTGAAATGTATCTATGTCGAACTCTGCGTACTTCTTGAACGGCATGATATACTTATCTTCTCCGATTGAAACCTTTTTAAAGTACTCAAACGTATCTTGATAACTTTTACCCCTAAACTGATAGTCTCGGCACAACCTACGCATGAGACGTATCCTCCTAGGATGTAGTACACTTCCGTCATCGTTTACTAGACGTGTCCTAATGCTCACATAGATGGTGTTAGTACTCTCAATGCCTGTTACCATAGGGTTCAATGCGTGTATGCCCTCAAAGATGGTTACTTCGCCTTGGTTTACCTTGTAAGGCTTGTAGCCTCCACGTTGTTGGTGGATAAAGTCAAAGTAAGGCATATCGAACGATACACCGTTGTATATGTGTTGTATATGCTGTCTAAGTAGTGGGATGTCTATACAGTATGGACTTTCGAGGTCTAGAGAGCCATCAGGATTTTTAGGCATATCTGGGTCGCTGTTAGATTTGAAGTAGTTATCCAGTGAAATGGTGTGAGACTTACATTCAAACGTTTCGTTTAGGATTTTTTTAAGCCTATATGCTGTAGTAGTCTTTCCTGACCCTGATGGCCCTGCTATTAAAACCACAGGTTTCTCATGGGAGTGTTTAGTGATGGTTTCAGCGGTCTGCATGAGCTGTTGCATATACTTATCCTCACTGGACTTTATGAAATCCATGGTGTCCCTATCGATTTTAGCGTTAATATCGTTTATGTTAATAAAGTTCAAAAAAATTCCTCCTCAAGTTAAATTCGCATGATGATATACATATTATACAATAACTTTTAACGTTTTTCAATAACAATAGTATGAAAAATATGAAAAAAGTATTATTATAATTTTG